>DATLHD010000290.1:0-6066 GCA_035540075.1 Gemmatimonadales bacterium | reverse complement strand
CGTCAGATCAGCCAGGACCCGACCTACCGGGCCACCGACGCGCTCCTGATGACGGGCAATCTCCGGCTCGATCGGTTCCTCCCCACCTCGTTCGGGCTGGCGATGCCGCTCACGGTGAGCCACGCCCGCCAGAACGTGGACCCGGAGCTGCTCACTGGAACCGATCTCCGGGGGGAAGCGCTCACCGGCCTTCGCAAGCCGGAGTCCTGGAGCACCACCTTCGCCTTGACGCTCCGACGAAGTCGTCAGGGCACCAACTGGATCACCAAAGGCTTGCTCGACCCGCTGGCCTTCACCGGCGCCTACACCCGAGGCCGCGCGCAGACCGAGCTGTCCGACGCGAGCTCCAGCACCTACGCGCTCGGCCTGACCTACCAGCTCAGCCTGCGTCGGCACGGCTTCCGGCTGCCGCTCGGCGGGCTCGCGGGCATCGTGCCGGGTGACGCCGGAAAGTCGCTCCGTCGCGCGGACTTCAGCCTGGTGCCGACGCGCGTCCGCTTCGCCAGCGGCCTCAACCGGGACGAGGCCAACGCGACCGCGTTCCTCTATCCGGTGGCGCGCAGCGACGACCGGCTGCTCACGCCGACGGTCGCGCTCAACCACCTGTGGCGCAACTCGGCCGGACTGACCTGGCAGCCGGTCGGGATGCTGAACCTGAACGGCGACCTCACCAGCACCCGCGACCTGCGGGTCTACCCCGACTCGACGACGATCGGGCGGGTGGCCTACAACAGCCGCCGCTTCTTCCTCGGCATCCCGGTGGGCGTCGAGCGCGATCGAAACCTCTCGACCGCCCTGGCCCTCACCCCGACGCTCACTGCCTGGCTGCGGCCCCGGTTCCTCACCAGCAGCAGCTTCATCCTCTCCCGGACGCTCAGCAGCCGCGATCCGGTGCGGGTGGAGGGTGAGAGCGGCGCGTTCATCCTGCCGAAGACCACCAACAACTCGCGCGCCAACGAGATCGGCGTCGCCGTGGACCTGGGCCAGGCGTTCCGGGCGGCATCGGGCGACAGCGGCTCCCTGGGCCGGCTGCTCGGGCGGATGCGGCCGGTGGACCTGAGCACGCGTATCACCCGAACCTCGACCTTCGACCTCACCACCTTCGAGCCCAGCCTCAAGTACATGCTGGCGATCGGGAACCTGGAGAACTACCTCCACCAGGAGAGCGTGCCGGCCCTGGGCGCCTCCGAGGCCCGCACCGCCAACCTCTCGACCGGCGCCGACCTGCCGCTGGGATTCTCGTTCACGCTGTCCCACGCGCTCACCCGCACCACACGGTTCCAACGGGTGGGCGGATCGTTCCTCACGACCGAGACCAGGCAGCGCGAGTGGCCGGTGGGGAACGTTCGCTGGAGCCACACCTTCCGCGGCGGTGCCCTGACCCTGCTCGCCATCGGCACGGGGTTCCGGCAGCGCGAAGGCAACTCGGTGCAGGGAAACCAGGAGGGGACCGCCGGCGCGCAGAGTGCCATCGAGTCGTCCACTTTCACCCCGGACGCGCAGCTCAACTTCCGGAACGGCGTGTCGCTGACGCTGGGGTACAGTGAGCTGGACCAGAGCAGCCTCTCGAACGGGAACAACACCCAGCTGGACCAGAACGATCTGAGCGGCGCGCTCAACTACGCGTTCCGTCTGCCGCGGTCGCTCAGCCGGCTGAGGAAGCAGGTGCGAACGTCGCTCAACTTCACGTCCACCGACGCACTGACCTGCCTGGAGCAGCGCGGCCAGGAGGGGTGCATCGTGATCTCCGACGTCTCGCGCTACGAGCTTCGCGGCGGACTCGACACCGATCTGCTCCAGACCGTCTCGGCGGGCCTCCAGGTGGGCTACTCGCTCAACGACGCGCGGCACCTGAGCCGGCGCATCAGCCAGATCTCGATCCTCGCTTCCTTCCAGCTCTCCCTCTTCGCCGGCGACTATCGTTGACAAGGCGCCGGGGCGGGGGCTTTCGTCCATGCGCCATGACCACCATCCCGAGATTGCTTTCGATCGCGGCGGCGCTCGCGCTCGTGCTCGCCGCCTGCGGGGAGAAGCCGCCGCCGCGCGAGTTCGACGGTGCGTCGGCGTTCGGATACCTCGAGCGGCAGCTCGAGTTCGGATTCCGGATCCCCGGCACCGAGGGCCACGCCCGTATGGCGGCGTGGCTCGACAGCATGGCACGCGCGCGGGCCGATTCGGTCATCGTGCAGCGCTGGACCCACGTCACCGCGAAGGGCGACTCGCTGCCCCTCCAGAACGTGATCGCCCGTTACAACCCCGCGGCGGAGCAGCGCATTCTGTTTCTGGCGCACTGGGACACCCGTCCCCGGGCCGATGGCCCGCGCTCCACCGATTCGTCCGTCGCCGTGACCGGCGCGAACGACGGGGCCTCGGGCGTGGCACTGCTGCTCGGTGTGATGGACGTGCTGAAGCGATCGCCGCCCCCGCCTTCCCTTGGCGTGGACCTCCTCTTCACGGATGGTGAGGACTACGGCGAGTTCGTCGAGCCCTACACCGACGTGCTGATCGGCGCCCGGTACTACGCCGCCCACCAGCCGCCCGGGCCGAAGCCGCTCTACGGCGTGCTCTTCGACCTCATCGCCGACAAGGACTTGCAGATCTACCAGGAGGGAAACTCGGTGACGGGTGCCCCCGAGGTGGTCAACATCGTCTGGGAGACGGCGCGCGATCTGGGATACGGCAAGATCTTCGTGGACACGCCCAAGCACATCCTGACCGACGATCACCTCGAGCTGCAGAAGGCCGGCATCCGGGCCATCGACGTGGTGGACTTCGACTATCCCGCCCACCACACGCCGCTCGACACGATCGACAAAGTGAGCGGGGAGAGCCTTCAGATCGTGGGAGACGTGGCCGTCGCGCTGGTGCGGCGCGAATCGCGCTAAGCGCTGTCATCCCGAGCGCAACGCTGTCATCCCGAGCGCAGCGCTGTCATCCCGAGCGCAGCGAGGGATCCTGCCAGCCTGAGCAGGATCCCTCGCTGCGCTCGGGATGACAGTGCTCCTGCCCGCGGTTTTCCGCCGCTCGCTCCTCCCGCCCCGCCGCCTACCATGCTCCCATGTCGCCGACCGAGCGCCGCGCTCTGCTCATGCTGCTCGCACTGGGCCTCGCCGGCCAGGGTGTGCGCTGGTGGGTCGGCCGCCCCGGTGAGCCTCCGGGCCAGGTGGAGCTGCTCGCCGCGCTGCCGCCGAAATCGCCACTGGCGCACCGGGACAGCGTCCTCGCCCTCGCCCGCCCGCTGGAGCCGGGCGAGCGGATCGACGCCAATCGGGCCACCGCCCCGGAGCTGGCCCGCCTGCCGCGGGTGGGGCTCGCACTGGCCAAGACCATCGTGGCCGAGCGCGAGGCCAAGGGGCCGTTTGGCTCGCTCCAGGGGCTGGACCGGGTACCTGGAATCGGTCCCGGGCTGCTCGCGACCGTCGCTCCCCACGTCACATTCTCCCTCCCGGCAGGCCCTTCGTTCACGCCAGCATCCGGGCAGTTCGCACGAGCGGCACCCCCTTTCGGGGGGGGCTCCGCCCCGGACCGGGGATTCCGCGACGTCCCTCCGCTAAACCTCAATACCGCTACGCTTTCCGATCTCGACAATCTGCCGGGCATCGGCCCTGCTCGCGCGGCGGCGATCTTGCAGGAGCGCGTGGCGCGCGGACCGTTCGCTTCGGTGGAGGAGCTCTCGCGGGTGCCGGGACTGGGCCCCGCGGTCATCAGCCGGCTGCGCGACCGAGTGGTGGCCCAGTGAGCTCCGCCTCCGCTCAAGCGACCAGATCCGGATTCCGATACTGCCCAGCAATTTCCCGGCGCGCGTCCTCGAACCGCGAGACCATGGCGACCCTAGCGGCCAGCGGCAACAACGGTGATCGACTCAGCGAGGTGCTGCTGCGCGAGGGTCTCCTCACGCGGGAGCAGCTCGCCTCGGCCATGGCCGAGATGAAGGCGAGCAAGCACCGGCTGGGGTACGTCCTGGTCAAGCTCGGCATCGTGCCCGAGCTGGAGATCACCAAGATTCTGGCGCGGCAGTGCCGCATGCCCGCCGTGGATCTCTCCCGCTTCGAGGTCGATGCCCGGATCCTGAAGCTGATCCCCGCCGACATGGCGACCAAGGGCGTGGTCCTCCCGCTCAAGCGGGAGGGACGCACGCTTACCGTCGCGATGGCCGATCCCACCGATCTCGGCCTACTGGAAGACCTCAAGTTCATCACCCGGTTCGACCTGTTCCCGGTCCTGGCCGGCGAGTTCACTCTCCGCACGCTCATCGAGAAGCACTACGCCAACGACCAGCAGGAGCTCCAGAGCCTCCTCAAGGACATGGAGGCCAGCGGGGAAGACGTCGAGGTCGTCGAAGAGCAGGAAGAGGAGACGGTCACCCAGGCGCAGATCGAGGACGCGCCGGTCGTCAAGCTGATCAACGGCCTCCTGATCGACGCGGTGAAGCGGGGCGCGAGCGACATCCACATCGAGCCGTTCGAGCACGAGATCCGGGTGCGCTACCGCATCGACGGGGCGCTCCTCGAGATCATGCGCCCCCCGCTCAAGATGAAGGCGGCCCTGACCTCGCGGGTGAAGATTCTCTCCCAGCTCAACATCGCCGAGCGCCGGGTTCCCCAGGACGGCCGGCTCAAGCTGAAGCTGGGCAACCGGGTCATCGACTTCCGCGTGTCCACGCTGCCCGTGCTGTTCGGCGAGAAGATCGTGCTCCGAATCCTCGACAAGGGGAACCTGACCCTCGACCTCACCAAGTTCGGATTCGAGGTGAAGGCGGAGAAGGATCTCATGCGCGCGATCCTGAACCCGTACGGCATGGTGCTGGTCACCGGCCCGACGGGCTCGGGCAAGACGACGACGCTCTACTCCGCGCTGTCCCGGATCAACACGCCGGAAGTGAACATCATGACGGCGGAGGACCCGGTCGAGTACAACCTGATGGGCATCAACCAGGTGCTGGTGCGGAGCGAGATCGGGCTCACCTTCGCGGCGGCGCTGAAGGCGTTCCTGCGGCAGGACCCGAACATCATCATGATCGGTGAGATCCGCGATCTGGAAACCGGCGGCATCGCGATCAAGGCGGCGCTCACCGGCCACCTGGTGCTCTCCACGCTGCACACCAACGACGCACCGAGCACGATCACCCGTATGATCGACATGGGCATCGAGGCGTTCAACGTGGCGAGCGCCGTGAACCTGGTGGTCGCCCAGCGACTGGTGCGACGCGTCTGCAAGGACTGCAAGACTTCGCACAAGTACAGCGACGAAGAATTGCGCCCACTGGGCACAGATCTTGACGTTCTGCGCGGCCTACCGTTCATGAAGGGCACGGGTTGCGAGACCTGTAACGGCACGGGCTACAAGGGTCGGGCGGGCCTCTACGAGGTCATGGCCCTGAGCCCGGAGCTCCGCCGGATGATCCTGCGGGGCGCCTCGGTCGCGGAGCTGCGCGATCAGGCGGTCGCCGACGGTATGCTCACGCTGCGCATGGACGGCATGAAGAAGATCGAGCGCGGTGTCACCACTCTCGAAGAAGTGGTCAAGGAGACGGCCGGATGAGCTTCAATCTGCGGGCGCTGCTCGAGGAGATGATTCAGAAGGAGGCGTCGGACCTCCACATCACCACGGGCGAGCGACCCAAGCTGCGCGTCGACGGCGACATCGTGGACAGCTCGGTCACCGACGTCATGACGCCGAAGGACACCCTGCACCTGGCCTACTCGGTGCTCACCGAGAACCAGAAGAAGCGGTTCGAGACCGAGGACGAGCTCGACTTCTCCTTCGGCATCCAGAACCTGGCACGGTTCCGCGGCAACGTGTACAAGCAGCGGGGCTGCGTCTCGATGGCAATCCGCATGATTCCCTTCAATGTGCGGACCTTCCAGGAGCTCGGGCTGCCGCCGATCATCGCCAAGCTGGCCGAGCGGCCGCGCGGGCTGATCCTGGTGACGGGGCCGACGGGCTCGGGCAAGAGCACCACGCTCGCCGCGATCATCGACAAGATCAACAAGGAGCGGAAGGGTCACATCATCACGGTGGAAGACCCGATCGAGTTCATCCACCGCCACCAGTCGTGCATCGTGA
>DATLHD010000289.1:0-7606 GCA_035540075.1 Gemmatimonadales bacterium | reverse complement strand
CGACCGGCACGACGAACACGTGCCACAGGCCCTGGTGCAGCGAGGACGTAAAGGCGATCCGGCCGCCGTCGGGAGACCACCGCGGCTCGATGTTGACGGCGCCGTTCGACACCAGCGGCACCGACTCGCCGGAGGCAAGGTTCAGGAGCCGAAGCTCGATCGCGTCGTCGTGGTAGGAGGCGTACACCACCCGCCGGCCGTCGGGAGACCAGTCCGGCTGATAGTCGTAGCTCGGCCCGTCGGTGAGCTGACGGGCCTCCTCCTCGTCGGGGCGCTGACGCCAGAGCGAGCCGGCCATGGAGTAGATCAGCTCGTGCCCGTCGGGAGACCATGTCGGCGAGGTGGGTCCGGTGGTCACCTGCGGGATCAGCATCTCGCGGAAGTAGTAGGCGTGCGGCGTCTTCACCTGGCGGAGCACGGGGGCACGCTGCGCCGCGGCGCCGGCGCAGAAGACCGCGGGTGCGAGCGTCGCGAGCAACAGGCCCCGAGCGAGCCTCAACGTCGGCCCCGGAGAAACAGCACGCCACCGAGCAGGACGAACGCCGCCGCTCCGCCGATGACCTTGACGCGAAACAGCCAGGGCTCCTCCGTGCCGGCGGGAGGCACCGTCGCGATGAACATCGCGAAGAGGGTCAGCCCCAGACCGCTGAGGCCGATGACCCGGGCCTTGGCGCGCGCGGAGACCGTAGCGACCGTCTCGTCGTGCCTTAGCCGATCGGCGAGGTAGCAGAGGAAGAGGTAGATGTAGGGCACGAAGTACACCAGCAGCATCGTGTCGAGGATGACGAGATAGGCGCGCTCGACCGTGGTGCCGTGGCCGAGGACGGAGACCAGCAGGAAGAGCGAAGCGAGCACCGCCTGGGTCAGGATGGCGACATAGGGCGTGCGCCAGCGAGGGTGCAACTTGCCGAATGCGGGCGGGAAATAGCGATCGAGTCCGATGACGAACGCCACGCGCGCCGGGCCGGTGAGCCAGGCGCCGACCCCGCCGATATTCCCGATCACGTAGAGGGCCGCCGCGGCCGGGGCGAGCCAGGCGAGCGCCACTCCCGCATCGGCGGCGCCCGCCGCGAGCGCCTGTAGAAAACCGGAGACGATATTGACTTCGTGGCTCGGCACCAGCCAGAGCACCGCGACCGTTCCCGCGATGTAGAGAAACGCGATCAGCGGCGCCGAGATGTAGATGGACCGAGGCAGGTTACGCCTCGGGTCCTTCACCTCGTCGCCCAGCACGGCGCAGAGCTCCAGTCCGGCGAAGGCGAATGCGATGGATGCCCACAAGTTGAGCGACGACCAGTCGCCGAGGTTCGGCAGCAGCGTGGCCGGCGTCATCGGGGTGGCCGGTGGCCGGGTCATCGCCGCGTACACGCCGAGCGCGACGATCACGAAGCCCGGCAGGTAGGTCCCCAGCGCGCCGAGGTTCTGCAGCCACCGACCGGTGCGTAGGCCGACGATGTTGAGCCCCACCGCCACCCAGAGCGCGCCCAGCGTGGCGGGAAGGACGTAGCTCCAGTTGCTTTCCAGCCCGGTGCCGCCGCGCCCGAACGCGTAGGTGCCCACTACCGCAGTGGACATCAGCAGGTTGGGGTAATACAGGATGTTGTTGACCCAGTAGCACCAGCCGCAGAGGAAGCCGTGCCCTTCCCCGAACTGGCGCTTGGCCCAGTAGTAGATCCCGCCCTCGTTGGGGTAGCGCGAGGACAGGTGGCTCACCGCGAGCCCCTGGGGCACGAAGAACAGCAACGCGGCGAGCACCCAAAACGAGATCGAGCTGGGGCCCGCGGCCGCCGCCGTGGCGAACCAGCGAAGGCTCAGCACCGCGACGATATTGAAGAGCACGAGGTCGCGCAGACCCATCGTCCGCGGGAGCTCGTGGATCGCCGCCTCGGGCGCGGGTGCGGGCGCGGTGGCCGCCATCGATCAACTCCTCAGATAGAGTCCGTGGGGATCGAGCACGTCGCGCAGCAGTCGAAGGTCTTCGTCTCCCGGCGGCTCGACTTCGCGGAGGGTCTCGCGACAACGGAGCGGCCAGCCGACGCCGGCGCGCACCTCGTCGACGGTGGTGCTCGGATAGAGCGCGGCCAGCACCAGCTCCCCAGTCTCCGGATCGGGCTCGAGGATTCCCTTGTCGGTCACCACCCGGACCGGGCCCGCCCCTGGCATCCCGAGATCCGCACGTGTGCGGCCGCGCATGCGATGCCCGGGGCTGGTGAGAAAGTCGACCGAGTCCGGGAACGCCCGCCGGCTGAGACGTGAGATGACGACGGTCCGGCGGGCGTGGATGGCGATCTCCGCCGCACCGCCGCTTCCCGGCAGACGCACGGTGGGCGCATCGTAGCTGCCCACGACGGTCGTGTTGATGTTGCCGTAGCGATCGATCTGCGCCCCACCCAGGAATCCAACCTCGATGCGGCCGTTTTGCAGCAGGAACTGGAACACGTCCGCCATGCCGCAGACCATGAGCGATCCGGTCACCAACGAGGGATCACCGATGGACACCGGCAGCCGCTCCGGCTCGGCGCCGACCGCGCCGGACTCGTAGATCAGCAGGAGTCGGGGCGCGTGAGTGGCGCGGGCCAGATTGCACGCGAGGTTGGGCAGGCCAATGCCGACGAACACGACCTCACCGTCGCGCAGCTCGCGGGCGGCGACGGTGGCCATCATCTCGGCGTGAGTGTAAGGCGGACCGGCGCCACGCGGTCCTTCGTCAGTACCCATAATTCACCCCGGCACACACCCGACTCGCCGCCCTGAGCCGATCCAGACCGCCGCACCGCTCCACATACTCGGATCGATCGCGCACGCCGTGGACGAACTCGTCGAGATAGCCCTTCAGCGCCGCAGAATCGCGGGAGATCGGCTCCCAGCCCACGTAGAAGTCGTTGTCACGATCGTAGTAGCCCTGTGCGTACGAGGGGTGGGCGCCCCAGGGCTCGACCACCACCGCGTCCACGGCGAGGCCCGGGATGATCGTGCGGTTGGGGTCGGCGCGGATGACGGACTGGTCGACCAGCTCTTCGACCACCACGATCACGCGCCGCGATGCGAGCGCCGCCTCCTTCTGCACGCCGAGGAGCCCCCAGATCTGGGTGTTGCCCTGAGCGTCGGCGCGTTGGGCATGCACCACGGTCACGTCTGGGTTGAGCGCCGGCACGGTCGCCAGGGCCTCGCCGGTGTAGGGGCAGGTGACACTGCGGATTCTGGGATTGGCGGTGGGGAGGTCGGTCCCCATGTAGTCGCGGAGGGTCCAGAAGGGGAGTCGTGCCGCGCCGGCACATAGCCGGGCCACCATCCCGAAGTGAGAGTACTCCTCCAGCTCCAGCGGAGGATCCCGCTTCTCCACCGCGCGGCGGAAGGCATGCAACGATCCCGCGCCGGGATTCCCTGCCCAGGAGAACACCAGCTTCCTGGCGCAGCCAGCGGCGATCATCTGGTCGTAGATGAGATCGGGTGTGAGCCGGCAGAGGGTGAGGTCGCGCCGCCGCTGGCGGATGATCTCGTGCCCTGCCGCGAAGCAGATCAGATGGGTGAACCCTTCGATCACAACGGTGTCGCCGTCGCGCACCAGCGCGGCGACCGCGTCGCGCATCGTGGCGACCTTGGAGGCCGCGCTCAATCCAGCTCGCCCAGCAGGCCGTCGATGATCGCGAGCGCGGTGTCCACGTCCTGCTCGTCCACTACGAGCGGCGGCGCGAGCCGCAGCGTACTCTTGCCGGCTCCCAGGAGCAGGAGTCCCCGCTGAAAGGCGTTCAGCACCAAGGAATCGAGCAACTCGGGCGCCGGCTCCCGCGTGCCCCGGTCCTTTACGAATTCCACGCCCATCATGAGTCCCTGGCCTCGCACCTCGCCGATGCAGGCATGCTTCGCTTCCAGCTTCCGGAGGCCGGCCATGAGTCGGTCGCCCATCTTCACCGTGTTGGCCATGAGCTCACTCTCGACCAGATCGAGCGTGGCCATCGCCGCGGCGCAGCAGACCGGGTTTCCCCCGTAGGTCGAGCCGTGTGAGCCGCTCTCCCAGGTGCTGATGGAGTCCTTGGCGATGAAGGCTCCGATCGGCATGCCGGAACCCAGCCCCTTGGCGGTGAGTAGGATGTCGGGCTCGACGGCCTCGTGCTCGCAGGCCCACATCTTTCCGGTTCGGCCGACTCCGGACTGGACCTCGTCCGCCACCAGCAGAATGCCGTGCCGGTCGCAGAGCTCGCGCAGGTCGCGAAGCCACCCCGGCGGCGGGAACACGTAGCCGCCCTCTCCCTGCACCGGCTCCACGAAGATGGCCGCGACATCGCCAGGATCCACCTGCCGCGCGAACAGCTCCTCGATGGTACCGAGGCAGCCCCGGTTGCATTCGTCGAGGTCGGCGCAGAACTGACACCGATAGCGATAGCCGAAGGGAACGTGATGCACATCCGGGAGCAGGGGCCCGAACCCGGCGTGCTGGCGCGCCTTGCTGGAGGTGAGCGTCACGGCGCCCGTCGTCCGCCCATGAAACGCACCTCGGAACGCAATGATCGCGGTCCGCCGGGTGGCGAAGCGCGCCAGCTTGATCGCCCCCTCCGTTGCCTCCGTGCCGGAGTTGGTGAGGAACACTCGCTTCCGCGACGGGCCCGGAGCGAGCCGCCCGAGCCGCTCGCAGAGGGCGGCCATGCCCTCGTAGTAGAAGTCGGAACCGCAGATGTGGAGGAAACGGTCCGCTGCCTCCTTGATCGCCGCAACCACCCTGGGGTGGGAGTATCCGGTGGAGGAGACCGCGATGCCCGCCATGAAGTCGAGGTAGCGGTTGCCGTCCACATCCTCCACCATCGGGCCACGGCCGTGGGAGATGACGAGCGGGTACTCCTTGATGTAGCAGGGAGCCGTCCACTTCTCATCCCGGCGAACGATCGCCTGGGCCTTGGGCCCGGGAGGCGGAACCAGAATCCTGGGGTAGTCGCGCACGCGGTCCTTCCTTACTGGAGTTCGGTGAAACGCCTTCACGCGATTCACGTGTCGATGACCGTCCGATTCTGCTCGCGCAGAAACTGCGCGACGTAGTACGGCCCGCACCCGCCCTTGCCGGTCGAGCCCGACCCCTTCCATCCGCAGAACGCCTGCGCGCCGGGCCAGGCACCGGTGGTAGCGCCGCTCCGCTTGTTGGCATAGCAGACGCCGGCCTCGATCTCGTCGAAGAAGCGCTCGACTTCCTTTGTGTCAGCGGAGAAAATGCCGGCGGTGAGCCCGTATTCCGCCGCGTTCGACTCCGCAATCGCCTCGTCGAGCCCGCTCACCTCGCCCACTGCCAGGAAGGGGACGAACAGCTCCTCGCGGTACAACGAGCTGGCTAGGGGAAGCTTCGCGATAGTGGGAGCGACGAAATGCCCCTTGTCGAACACCCCGCCTCGGAGCCGCTCGCCACCCAGGACGATGGTGCCCTCCTTCCGAGCCTGGGCCACGGCGCGCTCGAAGCGCTCGACCGCCCGTTGGTTGATGACCGGACCGAAGAAGACGTCACGGTCGGTGGGATCGCCCATCCTGATCGCTCGGGTTTTCTCGATGAGCCGCTCCATGAACGGCGTGGCCACCGTGCGGTCCACATAGACCCGCGAAGTGGCGCTGCACTTCTGGTTCTGCAGACTGAACGCGGACCGCATGACGCCCTCGGCGGCCGCATCGAGGTCCGCGCTGGCGGTGACTATCGCCGCGTTCTTACCACCGAGCTCCAGCAGGCAGGGCTTGATCCAGCGCGAACTGATCCCGGCGTGAATCCGGAGGCCAACCTCCTTGGAGCCGGTGAACACCACGCCGTCCACGCCTGGGTGTTGCCACAGGGCATCGCCCATCTCCGCGCCGCGACCCGCAAGGAAATTGAACGCGCCGGCCGGCACGCCAGCATCGCGATAGATCTCCGCCAGTCGCAGGCCGGTCCAGGGTGCGTCCTCGGCGGGCTTGTAGACCACGGTGTTGCCCGCCATGAGGGCGGCGGAGGACATCCCGGTCGAGAGCGCCAGGGGAAAGTTGAACGGCGCGACGCAGGCGAAGACGCCGTACGGCCGCAGCACATCGGTGTTGCGCTCGATCGGCGTGATCCGTCCCATGGGACGGACGAAACCGTTGGCCTCCTCCACCTGGCCGCAGTAGTAGTCGATCAGGTCCGCGGACTCCTCCGCGTCACCCATCGCCTCCAGCCGGCTCTTGCCGACCTCGAGCGCCATCAGCGCGGCGAGATCGTACTTCCGCTCCCGGATCAGCACGGCGGCCCGCCGCATGACCTTGATCCGTTCCTGCCAGGGTTGCTTGCCCCAGTCACGCTGCGCCTCTTTGGCTTGCCGGACCGCGAGGTCGACCTCCGCCGGCCCGGCTGCGGCAAAGCGGCCAAGCAGCAGCGAGGTGTCGATCGGCGATCGGTCGTCGATTGGCTTGGTTGCGCCCGGTACCGGCTCGCCGCCGATCAGGTTGGGGTAGGTCGTACCTGCTGCGGCTCGGACCCGGTCCAGCGCCTCGTCGAACAGGCGGTGGAACTCATCCAGGTCCCCTGCGGCGGAGGTGTAAGTGATCTTTGTCGCGGTCGTCATTTCGTCGCTCCCAGTCGGTCTGCCGCGCGCCACAGCGCCCGGGTCCACAACTCCAGCAGTTCGTCGATCTGATCTTCGGTGACGATGAAGGGGGGCGCCAGCATCACCAGGTCGCCGTTGCGACCGTCGGCGTGCCCCACGTTGGGCCACACGACCAGGCCCTCCTCCAGTGCCGCGTCGGTGAAGTGCTCCGCGAAACGCGCACTCCTCGGCAGCGGCTCCCGGCTCTCCGTGTCCGCCACGAACTCGATGCCCGCGAGGAGCCCGCGGCCCCGCACATCGCCCACCAGCGGAAGGTCGCGCAGCTCGGCCAGGCGGCGGTGCAGCACCCGGCCCATCTCGGCGCAGCGCTCGACCAGGCGACGCTCTCGGAGGTAACGCAGTGTGGCCACGCCGGCCGCGCAGAGAACCGGGTGATGGGAAAAGGTCTGCGCGTGCGCCAGGGCACCCGAGCCGCGTGCCAGCGGGTCCGCGACCCGGCGACTGGTGACGACCGCGGACAGCGGCACGTAGCCGCCCGCGATTCCCTTGCCGAGCGTCATGATGTCCGGCACGACCCCATACGGTTCCAGCGCCGACCACGTGCCGGTCCGGCCGGCACCCGTCAGCACCTCGTCCGCCACCAGCAGCACGTCGTACCGGTCGCAGATCTCCCGCACCCGACGCCAATACTCCGGTTGGGGCACAGTGGCCCCGGTGGACGAGCCGCCCACCGGCTCCGCGATGAAGGCAGCCACCGTGTCGGGGCCGGCGCGCACGATGGCTTCCTCCACCGCGTCGCCGCTGCACGCCGGGCAGTGCGGTGGCGTACCTCTGCACGCGCAGCGGTACGCGTAGGGTGCCGGTGTCCGCACGACCTCGACCAGCCATTCGCCGAACAACGCGCTGTAGTGCGGCCGGGCGGAGGCGGACAGGGCGAGGAGCGTGTTGCCGTGATAGGAAGGTGCGAGCGCGACCACCGTGTGCTTGGCGCCCCGCCCCACCTCGACCCAGTACTGCCTCGCCAGCTTGAGCGCCGCCTCGACCGCCTCGGAGCCGCTCCCCAGAGGATAGACCAG
>DATLHD010000288.1:0-3714 GCA_035540075.1 Gemmatimonadales bacterium | reverse complement strand
GGCGTGACCCGGGAGGAGTTCCTGGAGGTCTTTTCGGTGGGACTGGTGGTCGGCGGCAGTATCGTGATTCCCCACCTGCGCCGGGCAATGGCGCGCCTGGAGGAGCTCGAGGGTCAGCCTAGCCCGCCGGCTCGCTCCGCTGCCCCACCGTCAGGAACACCCCAGCGATGATGAGCGCCGCCCCGACCGCCTGGAGCGGCCGGGGGCGCTCGCCGAGCAAGAGGGCTGCGGCAATCACCGCCACCAGCGGCGTGAGGCACATGTAGATCACCGTGCGGCTCGGCCCCACCGCCTTCACGCTCCGGTTCCAGATCACGTAGGCCACCAGCAGCGAGAGCACCGTCGCGTAGGCCAGGGCCGACCAGCCCTTCCAACCCACCGCGCTCCAGTCCATCCCCACGATCGAGGGCAAGCCGGCGATCAGCAGCGCGGGTGCGCCGGCGACCGTCGTCACCATGGTGACCCGGAGCGGCGAGATTCCCTGGGGCAGTGCTCGGAGGCCCAGGGTATAGCCGGCCCAGCAGATCACCGCGGCGAGCGTGAGCAGGTCGCCGGCCGTGGTGGTTGCATCGAAGCCGGTTCCCCTCGCCGCCACGACGAGGATCACGCCCAGGCTCGCGACCAGCACTCCGCCTATCACCTTGGGACGGAACGGCTCCAGGCCGAGGACGACGGCCATCACCGCCACGATGGTGGGCATCGAGGATAGGATGAGTGCGCTGTTCGACGCCGTCGTCCGCTCCAACCCGGAGATCCAGGCCAACTGGTAGAGGGTATTGCCCACCACTCCCAGCACGACGAGTCGCACCAGCGCCCCCCGCGGCAGCGGCTCCAGGCCCTCCAGCCGATGCACCAGCGGGACCAGGAGGAGACTGGCGAGCCCGAACCGCACCCCGGTGAACGCGAGCGGGGGAAAGCTGTCGAACGCGCCCTTGGTGACGCTGAAGTTGACGCCCCAGATGAGGACGACGAGGAGCATGCCGAGGTCGTCGGCGAGCGCGGGTCGGTGCGATGGAGCGGTCGCGGGCACGACGAACAGTAACCGGCGGCACAAGGGCGGTACCGCTATTTTCCCCCCATGTCCCAGTCCCGCATTCGCAACTTCTGCATCGTCGCGCACATCGACCACGGCAAGTCCACCCTCGCCGACCGTCTCATCGAGGCGACCGGCGCGGTCGAGAAACGCCAGATGCGGGAGCAGCTCCTCGACACCATGGATCTCGAGCGGGAGCGCGGGATCACCATCAAGCTCAACGCGGTCCGAATGGCCTACACGGCGCGGGACGGGACCGACTATGAGCTCAACCTGATCGACACCCCGGGTCACGTGGACTTCACCTACGAGGTCTCCCGCTCCCTCGCCGCGTGCGAGGGCGCGATCCTGGTGGTGGACGCGTCCCAGGGGATCCAGGCGCAGACGCTCAGCAACCTCTTCCTTGCCATGGATGCCGGTCTGGAGGTCATTCCGGTCCTCAACAAGATCGATCTCCCCGGGGCCGAGCCGGAGCGCCGGGCGCAGGAGATCATGGACCTGATCGGGGCCAAGCGGGAGGAGATCCTCGCTGTCTCCGCCAAGGAGGGCATCGGCATCCCCGAGCTGCTGGAGGCGATCGTCGCGCGGGTGCCGCCTCCGAAAGGCCGGGAAGAAGCGCCGCTCCGCGCTCTCATCTTCGACTCCTACTACGACCGCTATCGTGGGGCCATTCCGAGCATCCGGGTGGTGGACGGCGTGGTGCGCCAGGGGATGGAGATCGCGTTCGGCGCCCACCCGGACGAGGTGTACCACGTGGACGAAGTGGGCTACCTCCAGCTGGGCCAGCGGCCGGGGCCGCAGCTCGAGGCGGGCGAGGTGGGCTACCTGGTGGCGAGTCTGCGCGACGTGCGCGATGCCCGCGTGGGCGACACCATCTTCGACGCTCACGACCGGGCGTCCGCGCTGCTGCCGGGGTACCGCGAGGTCAAGTCGATGGTGTTCGCGGGGCTCTATCCCACCGAGTCCGACCAGTACGAGGGGCTGCGCGACGCGCTGGAGAAGCTCCGGCTCAACGACGCCAGCCTCCAGTACGAGCCGGAGTCCTCCACCGCGCTCGGCTTCGGGTTCCGCTGCGGCTTCCTTGGCCTCCTGCACATGGAGATCGTGCAGGAGCGGCTGGAGCGTGAGTTCGATCTCGACCTCATCAGCACGGTGCCGACGGTGGAGTATCACGTGTACGCCACCGACGGCGAGATGCGGCTGCTGGAGAATCCCAGCCACCTCCCCGACCCCGCCTCGATCGACCGGATCGAGGAGCCCTACGTGAAGGCCCGCATCATGGCCCCGGCCGACTACATCGGGGGGATCATGAAGCTGGGCCAGGACCGGCGGGGCGTGTACCAGGGGATGCACTACATCGACACCACCCGGGTCGAGTTCCACTTCGACTTCCCGCTGGGCGAGATCGTGCTCGACTTCTACGACAAGCTGAAGTCGCTCAGCCGCGGCTACGCGTCGCTGGACTACGAGATGGCGGGCTACCGCGAGTCGGACCTGGTCAAACTCGACATGCTCATCAACGGCGACCCGATCGACGCCTTCAGCGTCATCATCCATCGCGACAAGGCCCAGGAGTACGGCCGCAAGGTGGCCGAGAAGCTGAAGGAGCTGATCCCCCGGCAGCTCTATCAGGTGGCGATCCAGGCGGCGATCGGCAACAAGATCATCGCCCGCGAGACGATCTCCGCCTTCCGCAAGGATGTGCTCGCCAAGTGCTACGGCGGCGACATCACCCGCAAGCGCAAGCTCCTCGAGAAACAGAAGGAGGGGAAGAAGCGCATGAAGCAGATCGGGGCGGTGGAGATCCCGCAGGAGGCGTTCCTGGCCGTGCTGCAGGTGGAATGACGGCGGGTCAGCGGGACCCTGTCCTCGTCATCCAGACCGCCTTCCTCGGCGACGTCGTCCTCACGACCCCGCTCCTCACCGCGCTCGCGGAGCGGCACGGGCCCGTGGACGTGGTGACGACCCCGGCCGCCGCGGCGCTGCTGGAGGGTCACCCGGCAGTGCGGGAGGTCTTCCGGTTCGACAAGAAGGGGCGTGACGCGGGGCTGGGTGGGGTCCGGCGTCTCGGGGCCGCGCTCCGGGCGCGCCGGTACACGCGGGCCTACCTGCCCCACCGATCCTGGCGCTCGGCGGCGCTGGCGCTGTTGGCGCGCGCCCCCGAGCGCACGGGCTTCGCAGACAGTCCGGCCGCGATTACTTATACCACGCGCGTCGCGCGGAAACCGACCGGCCACGAGGTCGAGCGGCTTCTCGCCCTGGCCGGCCGGTGCGACGGCGAGTCGCCCCCGGTCTCACTGGCACTTGGCGACGAGGACGAGCGCGCCGCCGACCGCTGGCTCGGCGAGCGCGGGGTGCCGGCGAGCTTCACCGCCGTGGCTCCCGGCTCCATATGGGGCACCAAGCGGTGGCCCTACTATCCGGCGCTCGCGGCCTCGGTCAAGGGCCCGATCGTGGTGATCGGCGGTCGGGAGGACGTGCCGCTGGCCGATGCGGTCGTCGCGGCGGCACCTGGGCGGGCGTGGAGCGCCGCGGGCACGCTGAGCCTCCGGACCTCGGCCGCCGTGATCCGCCGCGCCCGCGCGCTCGTCACCAACGATTCGGCCCCGCTCCATCTGGCGACCGCGGTCGGTACGCCCGTGGTGGCGATCTTCGGACCCACCGCGCCGGAGCAAGGCTTC
>DATLHD010000287.1:0-4051 GCA_035540075.1 Gemmatimonadales bacterium | reverse complement strand
TCCCCGCCCCGTACTCGTCCGGGCTCAGGAACCGGTCTTCGTCGAAGTCGGTGTCGAAGTAGCGGAACAGTGGTCCGACGGTGAGCTCGGCCTGGCCCACCGGCACCCCGATCGCCGGTGCCACCGACAGGTCCAGCTGTTCCACCTCGAAGAACTCGTCGTCCCCTTCCGCGGCCGTTTCGTTGCCGAATCCGTGGAACCCCAGCACCTCGATCCCGGAGAGGCGGGCGAGCAGCCGCCCGCGAACCTTGGAGTTCTCTCGGATCCAGGTGCCGGCGAAGTCGACCTTGCCCGACATGGCGCCCGTGGACCAGCCGGCGCGCACCCGATAGCGCTCGGCGAAGGGATCGCGATGGAAGCCGTAGCGGGTGTGCACCGCCCCGGTGCCGAGGAAGAGGCCGAGGTCTGGACTGATGGAGAGCCAGGTGACCGAAAGCCAGCGGTTGCCCCAGTCGCGCTGCGCCGTATCGCGCGGCGCGTAGGGCTTCCGGTCCACGTCCACGTCGCGACCCGGGAGCACCGAATCGGCGGGCTCGGCGGCGTAGAGCTTCACCCGGCCGCCGCGGGAGGAGTCCACCACCACGTCGGTGCCCTTTCCCGGGAGCACCCGGACCCGAACGCCGCCCCCGCCCTCGCCCTTCACCTCCACCCGGTCGGCGCCGCCATGCAGCATGAGGCGGACCTCCTTCGTCTCGTCGTGGTCGAAGCGACGGGTGAAGTACGGTGCTTCCAACTCGCCGTTCTCGCCCACGGCGGCCAGGGACACCTCGGTGAACCGGCCGTCCATTCGGTGCACCGTCGCGACCTCATCGCGGTCGGTGCCATGGATGTCCACTTCTCCGGCGAGGAGGCGGTAGAACTTGCCCGCGGCCTCCGGAAGCTCGTCGCGGCGGGCCTTGAGCGCGTTCGCCAGGCGAGTGGAATCGATCGGGAGATAGCTCGCCGGAAGCTTCGCCGCCGCCGCCTCGATCACCGAGTCGGTGAGGCGGGACTGGAGGGCGGTCGCGATCGAGTCCCAGTCCTTGCGCTCCAGCGACACCAGGAAGCGGCGGTCGAGAAAGCGTCCATTCCAGTTCTGGCCCAGCGGGCTGGCGTACTTGGGGCCGAACTTCACCAGCTGCGGCGTGCTCGCGCGGGCCACCTTGAGCAGCAATCCGTCGTAGAGTGCGAAGGCCTGGTCGCGGTCACGGGGGATCGGTACCCAGTGGCGGGGCTTGGTGTCCTCGAAGCGGGCCCAGCGCCATTGGTCCGCGTGCCGGTCCCAGTCGCCGATGAACACATCTGCCAGACGCGCGGTGAGGAACCTGCGCGCGTCCACCCGGTCGTTGGGACTGTCCTCCACCTCCTTCAGGAGCTTGGTCGTGCTGATGACCTCTTCCGCCCCCTCGAAGGCCGCCCCCTCCTCGTCGTTGGGCCGCTCCTCGATGGTGCCGAGCATGCCGCCGTACTCCGCGGCGAATTCTCCCAGCCGCGGTTGATTCTTCGGCAGGATGAAGACCCGTGGCGTGGCGTGGGGAATCCCCGCCGCCTCCAGCACCGGTGGCGCGAGCAGTGCGCCCACGGGGTGCCCCGCACTGGTCTGATCGCGCACGATGCCGGCGGCCGCCGTCGTGCGAAGCTCGGGAGGTAACGCCGCCACCGGATCCTTGTCGAGCGAGCGGAACTGGTACTCCCTCCCGTCGGCGCCCTTGAAGCGAAGCGATTTCGTCTGCTCTCCACCGCCCCTTCTGGTGGCCGTGAGTCCGCCGGCGAAGCTGTCGAGGTCGAGCACCGGCGCCTCGAGCGGTGTGGTCCAGAGATCCCGGTAGTGGCTGCCGAAGAGCCACCGCTGCAGCCAGCCGGCCTCGTACTGGGGTCCCGGCGGGATGGCGAGCGTCTGACCCGGCTCCGCCCGATCGGCGACCGCCTGCGCCTCGCCCGAAGCGGGCAGGACCAGCGCAAGCAGAAAGGCGAGGCCGACCGCCCCGTGCGCGTGACATACCTCCGAGACGATGCGTACTTGCGGAAGGACCATCATTTCGGGAGCTCTCACGTGTGCAGCGAACGCGACCTGCGAGTCCGCGGTTCCAGTGGCGTTATAATCCGTAGCTCAATGTACTTCTTCCCTGTCCTTCTGCTCGCCCTGGGACTCACCAGCTATGCCTGCGCGCAGTCCGGGCCCAAGGCGGCCCTCCGCCAGTACGATCTGGATGGCACGCCGGTCGCCCGGATCGAGCTCCCCGCCGAGCTGGCCGAGGTGTCCGGCCTCGCCTTCACTAAAGACGGCCGCCTGCTAGCGCACGGCGACGAGCGCGCGGTCATCTACCAGATCGAGTTCCCCGGCGGAAAAGTGGTGAAGCGGTTTGCGATCGGAGACGCCGGCGGTCCGCTCGTGGGCGACTTCGAGGATATCCAGGTCGTGGGTGACCACGTGTTCCTGGTGACCAGCGCCGGGGTCCTGGTCGAGGCGACGGAGGGTCGCGACGGCCAGACCGTTCCCGTCCTGCGTCGAACCCGCGGACTTGGCGGGGCCTGCGAGGTCGAGGGATTGAGCTGGGACCAGGACTCATCCTCCATGCTGCTGCTCTGCAAGCAGACCTCGGGGAAGCGCTGGAAGGATCAGCTCGTGATTCTAGCCGTGAACCCCACCACCGGCGAGTTCGAGCCGGAGCCGAGGCTCACGGTGTCGTATGCGGACCTGAAGCGCGCCACCGGCGTGAAGGGGTTCGCGGGCTCCGCGATGGTGAGGCACCCGAGTACCGGAAGCTTGATCCTCGTCTCCGGCCCCGAGCGCGCGGTCGCCGAGATCGACGCCTCCGGGAAGGTGCTCGCCGGCGGACGGCTTCACACCAAGCGCCACCGCCAGCCCGAGGGCATCGCGATCGCGCCCGATCTCACCCTGCTCATCAGCGACGAGGGGGCAGGCGCCAAGGCGACGATCACCGGGTATGCGAGCCGCCGCTAGAGCGGTCGCCGTCGCCGTCGCCTTCGCGGTGACCTCCTGCAGCTCCGCGCTGGAGCCTGCCACACCCGTCGCCGCCCCGGTCCCGCCCAGGGACAGCATCGAGATCGCCATCTTTCTCATCGGAGACGCCGGCAGTCAGGCCTACGACGGCGAGCCGGTGCTGCGGGAGCTGGCGCTCCAGTCGGACTCGCTCCGTCCGGTCCGCCAGTTCATCGTGTTCCTGGGTGACAATGTCTACCCCCGTGGCGTGCCCCCGATCGGTGACCCGAATCGGCAGGATGCGGAGCGCCGGCTCGCTGCCCAGGTTCTCGCGATCCGGAAAGGGAGCGCGCAGGGCCTGCTCGTCCCCGGCAATCACGACTGGGACCGGCAGGGACGTGACGGCTGGAATTCCATTCGCCGCCAGGACTCCTTGGTTCGGCAGTTCGGCGGGTCCGATGTGCGGCTCGCTCCCCCCGACGGCTGCCCCGGTCCCGACGTCGTGGACCTCGGCACCCACGTGCGGCTCATCGCCCTGGACACCGAGTGGTGGCTCCACAACGACGTGAAGCCCTACGGAGACACGTCACCCTGTCCCACCAAGACTTACCAGGACGTGGAGGATTCGCTCGCCGGGGCGCTGCGAGACAAGGGCGAGCGGCACGCTATCATCCTCACCCATCACCCGATGCAGTCTGGCGGGACCCACGGCGGCCATTTCACCCTGAACGATCACCTGTTCCCCCTGCGGAACTGGAAGCCCTGGATGTGGCTGCCGCTGCCGATCATCGGGTCGTTGTATCCGTTGGCCCGGCAGAGCGGAATCTCCAACCAGGATGTATCGGGAGAGAAGTACCAATCGCTGCGAAGCGCCTTCGAGCGGGCCTTCTACCGGCACCCGCCCATCGTGATCGCTTCCGGACACGATCACGACCTGCAGGTGATCCGCGGTGGTCGCTCGGGAATCACCTGGGCAGGCTACCAGCTGGTGAGCGGAGCGGGCATCCTGGGGCACTCGAGCGTCGTGCGTGACATCGATGGCACGCTGTTCCAGCGCGAGGCCGCCGGCTTCATGCGACTGGACGTGACCCGCGACGGCAGGATGCGCCTCTCGGTCACGACGGTGGT
>DATLHD010000286.1:0-21625 GCA_035540075.1 Gemmatimonadales bacterium | reverse complement strand
TCCACACTGCCGCTGGTGCTCGCCGAGTCGAACCCGCTGTTCGCCGAGCGCATTCAGGCGGAGGCGGCCGCCGTCGAAGAGGTCGTGCGGCGCCACACCGGCCAGGCGCTCCGCATTCGGGTGACGGTCGGCGAGGGATGGGAAGCAGCGGCGGTGCCCCCGCCTCGCACGCTGACCGAATCGTCGCTCCGGGCCGACCGGCTGCGCTCGTTCCGGGCGAAGGATCCCGCCCTCGACACGGCGGCCGATGCATTAGATTTGGAGATCGTCGACTGACACCTTATACGCGCTCTCACCCCTCTACAGCATTGGCGGCAATGGCAGGATTACCGGAAGGCATGGCGGATCTTCAGCAGCTCTTTCAGCTCGGCCAGCAGATGCAGGGCCGGCTTCAGCAATTGCAGTCGGAGCTGGCCAGTCGGACCATCGAGACGTCGTCCGGCGGCGGCCTGGTCCGGGTGACCGCCGACGGCCGCGGCGTGGTCCGCTCGGTCCAGATCGACCCCGCCGTATTCCAGAAGCACGACGCGGAGTTTCTGGGCGACCTGGTCCTGGCGGCCGTGGCGGAGGCGCAGCGCCGCGCCGGCGAGCTGCTCCAGGCCGAGATGCGGAAGGTGCCCTCGCTGCCGTTCACGCCGCCGTTCTGACCGGTGAGTGCCATCGACGAGCTGATCACCGAGCTGGCCAGGCTGCCCGGAATCGGCCGAAAGACGGCCCAGCGCCTCACCTTTCACCTGCTGCAGCAACCCCCGGAGATCGTCGGGCAGCTGGCCGCGGCGCTCGTCGCCGTGGCGGAGCGTGTGCGTCCGTGCCGGGAGTGCGGCAATCTGACGGAAGACCAGCCTTGCGCCATCTGCGCCGATCCTAGGCGCGACGGCACCGTGCTGTGCGTCGTCGAAGACGCGTCCGCCGTAACGCTGGTGGACCGCGCGACCGACTTCAAGGGCCGCTACCATGTGCTCGGCGGCCGTCTCTCGCCGCTCGACGGCGTCGGCCCGGACGCGCTCCGACTGGACCGGCTGGTGAGCCGGGTGCGGGAGGGCGCGGTGCGGGAGGTCATCCTGGCGACGAATCCATCCATGGAGGGCGAGGTGACGGCCACCTATATCCAGCAGCTCCTCGCGGAGGATCCGGTGCGGGTCACCCGCCTGGCGCGCGGCCTCCCCATGGGTGGCGATCTCGAGTACGTGGACGGCGTGACCCTCGCGCACGCGCTGGTCGCGCGACAGGACGTGGGCTGATGCGGAGTCGCGGACTCCTCTTCGCCACCGGTGCCATGGTGGGCGCGACGGCCGGCTGGGTACTGGCCCAGCGCCGACTCACCTTCCACCGGCGCGACCTCTTCAGCCCGCGCCCCATGCGGCGGCTCGCCGCGCTGGGCTATCTCGCGGGGCAGGGAGGCGTGGAGACCGCGCGTTTGCTACGCGACTACCTGGCGTGGGAGCGCCATCAGGCGCTCCGCCGCCGCGCCGAGACGATTCTGCGACGGCTGGAGTCGAACCTGACATGAGGCGATCCCGGTGATGGGCGCCTCCAGCTGGTCGTTCGGGGAAGCGGACTCCCACCGCATCCACGGGATCCTCCGCGGCTTCCTCGGGGAGACCAACGCGCGCACGGCGCTCATCGTGGACCGCAGCGGCCAACTGGTCGCGACGGTGGGGGAGGCCCCGGCGTTCGATCCCACCGTGTTCGCCTCGCTCACGGCGGCCGACTTCAGCGCCAACGATCAGCTCGCCCGTATGCTGGGCGAGGCCGAGTTCGGGACCCTCTTCCACCAGGGCGAGCGCGAGTCCATGTACCTCGCCGACGTGGCGCGCCGGGTGATCCTGGTCGTACTGTTCGACAATCGAACCACGCTGGGCCTGGTCAAGCTGCGGGTGAAGCCCGCGGTGGGTCAGCTGACCCAGGTGTTCACCGAGATGTTCGAGCGTGACGGCGCGGGCGCGCCGGGAGTGGAGTCGGCATTCCTGGGCGAGGCGGAAGACGAGATCGACAAACTGTTCGGGCCCTGAGGAGAACCGCACCGCATGTCGATGATCAACTACGCCTCGCGCGAGATCAACTGCAAGCTGGTGTACTACGGCCCCGGACTGGGTGGGAAGACCACCAACCTGGAGTTCGTGTACAACAAGGTCGCGCCGGGTTCGCGGGGCAAGATGATCTCCCTCGCCACCGAGACCGAGCGTACCCTGTTCTTCGACTTCCTGCCGGTGGACCTGGGCAACATCAAGGGGTTCAAGGTCAAGTTCCACCTCTACACCGTGCCCGGGCAGGTCTACTACAACGCGTCCCGGAAGCTCATCCTCAAGGGCGTGGACGGCGTCGTGTTCGTGGCGGACAGCCAGATCGAGCGGATGGACGCCAACATCGAGGCCATGCAGAACCTCTACGAGAACATGGCCCAGCACGGGTATGACCTGACCAGGATCCCGTTCGCCGTGCAGTACAACAAGCGCGATCTTCCCAACGCCGCGCCGATCGCCGAGCTGCAATCGGCGGTGAACCCGGGCTGGGCGGTGGAGGAGCCGGCCCGGCAGCGCCCGATGGCGGATCCGCATCACGAAAACGAGTACCTGGTCTGGCAGCAGGACGGCCACTGGATGGAGCGGGCCCCGTACTTCGAGGCGGTGGCCGTCACGGGCGAGGGCGTCTTCGACACCCTTAAGGCGATCAGCAAAAGCGTCGTCAAGACGCTGGGGTAGGCCGACCCATGTGGACCCTCCCGAACGTCATCACGGTCGTCCGGATCTGCTTCACCCCGGTCATCGCCCTGCTACCGTTCATCGAGGGTTACTGGCCCAAGCTGATCTGCTTCTTCATCTTCCTCGCCGCCGCCATCAGCGACGTCTACGACGGGCACCTCGCGCGCCGCCGCAACGAGGTCACCGATCTCGGCAAGCTGCTCGATCCGCTGGCCGACAAGCTCCTCCTCTTCGCCACGCTCATCCCGATCTACTTCATCTCCCGCTGGCGTCACGATCTCTACGACATCCCCATCTGGGGCAGCATTCCACTCTGGGTGTGTCTGCTCCTGATCGGCCGCGAGTTGGCGATGACCTGGTTCCGCTACTGGGCGAAGCATCGCGGGGTCGTCATCCCCGCCGCCGGGGCTGGGAAGCTCAAGACCACCATCCAGAACATCTTCATCGGCGCGGTGATCCTCTGGTTCGCTTTCCGGGACGCCCGGAAGCCCATGGGCTGGGAGCACAGCGCGTGGGCCGACTACTGGAACGAGTTCCACGGCGGGTTCGTGGCCGTGGCGCTCGCGGTGGCCACCCTGCTCACGGTCTACTCCTTCGTCCTCTACCTCTACCGGAACCGCGCCCTCTTCTCGGACCGCGCGCGGTGAGCGTGGACCGGATCGAGCTCGTCGCCATCGGCAACGAGCTCCTGCTCGGCCATACCCTCGACACCAACGGCGCCGAGATCGCGCGCGCCCTCTCCGCGATAGGCGTGGAGATCGTTCGCCGGAGCGCGGTACCTGACCGCCCCGAGGAGATCGCGGACGGGGTCGCCGACGCCCTGCGGCGAACCGGGGCCGTGATCACCACCGGCGGACTCGGCCCCACCCGCGACGACATGAGCAAGAAGGCCGTCGCTGAGCTCTACGGGATGCCGCTCGAGTTCGACGAGACGGTGTGGGCCGACATCGTCGCCCGGTTCGCCCGCGCGCGGCGCACGCCGGTGGCGAGCAACCGCGACCAGGCCGAGGTGCCCAGGGGCGCCACCGTGCTTCGGAACCGGTGGGGGACGGCGCCCGGTCTTTGGCTCGAGGGGCCGCCCGGGCTCACGGTCATGCTCCCGGGCGTGCCGAGCGAGATGCGCAAGCTGCTGGAGTTCGAGGTGGCGCCCCGGCTGGCTGCGAGAGCTGGCGGTGCGGTCGTGCGCTCGTTGGTCGTGCGAACGACCGCCATCCCGGAGTCCACCCTGGCCGAGCGGATGGGTGACGTCGAGCGCGAGATCGCCCCTCTGACCTTGGCGTACCTGCCGGGCACCCACGGCGTGGACCTGCGGCTCACCGCCTGGCGTATGGAGCCGGCCGAGGGAGACCGTCGGCTGCGCGAGGCGGCCGACCTGGTGACCTCACGGGCAGGGGAGCACGTCTACGGCGAAGGCGACGCCGACCTCGCAGCGGTCGTCCTCGAGCGCGCCCGCCACGCGGGCCTCTCGCTGGGCGCGGCGGAGTCGTGCACCGGCGGACTCGTCGGGGGTCGCCTGACGGATATCCCCGGCAGCTCGGAGGTCTTCATCGGAGCCGTGGTGTGTTACGCCGATCGGCTCAAGACCGAGCTCCTGGACGTGTCGGCGGCCCTGATCGAGGCCCACGGAGCGGTGAGCGAGGAAGTGGCGCGCGCCATGGCCGAAGGAGCCTTACGCGGGCTGGGTGTGGATCTCGCCGTCGCCGTCACCGGCATCGCGGGCCCGGGCGGGGGCACGCCCGACAAGCCGGTGGGAACGGTGTGGCTCGCGGTGGCCTCCTCGGAACGTACCGAGGCTCGCCGCATCATCTTCCTGGGCTCCAGGCGGGAGATCCGGGAGCGGGCCGCGCAGACAGCGCTTTACCTGCTGGACCGGCGGCTCCTCGCCGACTGACCCGCCAGGTGTTCGAGACCGATTATTTTTGAGACATCACCTCTCCCGTGAGAGTGCAAGTGACTGACAAGCGGCGATCCAGCTCAGACTTCCGAACCGAACGCGATCCCATCCACACCCCCGGCGGTATGGCAGAGCCTCCAGCGGGTGCGCGGGACGACGGCGCGGATCTCGCCTCGACGGACATGTCGGCGGAGCCGAGCTCCCGCGACGACGAAACCCAGGCCGACTTCGGCCGGGGCTCGGGCGTCCCGGTCGAGCCGGACTCGGAGGCGATTCGGCGGTTGGAGTCCCAACTGGAGGAGGCCCGCGACCGACAGCTGCGCCTCGCGGCCGAGTTCGACAACTACCGCAAGCGAGTGTCGCGCGAGCGGGTGGAGCAGAGCGACCGGGCCCAGGCGTCCCTGGTCACCCGTCTGCTCGACGTCCTCGACGACATGGATCGGCTGAGCGCCGAGGGAAGCGCGGCTTCGGCCGAGTCGTTGCGGGAAGCAGTCGGATTGGTGGATCGGAAGCTGCGAAAGGAGCTGGAGGCCGCCGGCGTCGAGCGCATCGATCCCGTGGGTCAGCCGTTCGATCCCAGTCTCCACGAGGCGGTCTCCACGGTTCCCCCGCCGAAGCCCGAGCTTGACCATACAGTGAGCGCGACCTTTCAGACGGGCTACCGGTTCAAGGGCAATCTGGTGCGCCCCGCGAGGGTGCAGGTGTACTCCGCGCAAGGTCAGGCCTGACCAGTGGCATCGAAGGACTTCTATCAGGTCCTCGGCGTTTCCGAGTCGGCTGGTCAGGGCGACATCAAGAAGGCGTATCGGCGCCTTGCCAAGCAGTATCACCCTGACGCCAACCCCAACAACGCGGCCGCCGCCGAGCGTTTCAAGGAGATCTCGGAAGCCCACAGCGTGCTTTCGGATGCCGAGAAGCGGAAGCAGTACGACCAGATGCGGCGGCTGGGGGCGTTCGACGGTGGGCCGAGGCGCTCGAGCGCCGGCGGCCCACGGCCCGGTGCACCGGGCGACGTCGGGAGCGAGGGCTTCGACTTCGGCGACTTCGGCGGCTTGGGCGACATCTTCTCGTCCATCTTCGGCCGCGGCGGCCGCCAGGCCGAGCCGCAGGCCGAGACGGTGGAGGCGGTCGTCGAGGTGCCGTTCAAGGTGGCGGGGCTCGGCGGGAAGATCACCGTCACCATTCCGGTGACCGACGCCTGTCCCACCTGCGGGGGCAACGGCGGCGCACCTGGCGCGACCTGGTCCACCTGTCCGGAGTGCAACGGACGGGGCACGATCTCGTTCGGCCAGGGCGGCTTTGCGGTGAACCGGCCCTGCCCCCAGTGCCGTGGGCGGGGCAAGATCCCATCGCAGCCGTGTCCTACCTGCCGCGGTGCGGGCGAGGTGCGGACCGAGAAGAGGGTGTCGATCACCGTGCCACCGGCGACCGAGACCGGCCAGCGCATCCGACTCCGGGGTCAGGGCGAGCGCGCACCGGGCGGCCGTCCTTCCGGCGACATCATCATCACGTTCCAGGTCCAGCCCGATCGCTTCTTCCGCCGTGACGGCCTGGACATCATCTGTGAAGTGCCGCTCAACCTCGCGCAGGCGACACTCGGCACCCGGATTCGGGTCCGCACTCTGGACGGCAAGAAGGTGATGCTGCGAATCCCGGCGGGTACCCAGCCGGGGCGGAAGTTCCGGGTCAAAGGACAGGGCCTGGAGAAGAACGGCCGGCGCGGGGACCAGCTGGTCGGCGTTCAGCTGACGGTGCCCGACGAGCTCACGCCGGAGCAGCAGGACCTGATGAAGCGATTCGCGGAGTCGGCCGGGATGGGCTACTAGCGGCCCAGTGCGCTGTCATCCCGAGCGAAGCGAGGGATCTTGCTCGTGCTGGCAAGATCCCTCGCTTCGCTCGGGATGACAGCGTGTCCCACCCCGCCACTCACCCCCTCGCCGCGCGCTCCCCAAGCATCCGTTGACTCGCGCGCTCCGGCTCGCCCGGCCCCGGGCTGTGCTGCCGGTAGGTGCCGTCGGGAAACAGCTCCCACGCCTGCCGGTTGTCCTGCCACATCAGGAGCAGGATCTCGCGCAGCGTCTGGCGATGGAGCGGATCCTCCACCGGCGTGACCGCCTCGATCCGCCGGTCCAGGTTGCGCGGCATCCAGTCCGGCGAGCCGATGTAGACCTCCTCGTCGCCGCCGTTGAGGAAGTAGTACCCCCGGCTGTGCTCCAGGAAGCGGCCCACGACGCTGATCACCCGGATCGTCTCGCTGATCCCGGGCAGGCCCGGCCGCAGGCAGCAGATCCCGCGCACGATGAGGTCGATCGGCACGCCGGCCTGGGAGGCCTGACATAGGGCGACCATGACGTCGGGATCCACCAGGGCATTCATCTTGGCCATGATCCGCGCGGGGCGGCCCGCCTGATGATGGTTGGCCTCCCGATGGATCATCGCGAGGAATTCCCCCCGCATCCCGCGCGGCGCCACGATGAGCTGTCGGTACCCCGCAGGCGAGGCGAAGCCGGTGAGCACGTTGAAGAGGTCGGTTAGGTCGGCGCCGAGGTCGGCGCGGGCGCTGAGCAGGCCGAAATCCGAGTAGACCCGTGCGGTCTTGGGGTTGTAGTTGCCGGTGCCGATGTGCACGTAGCGGCGCATGGTGTCGCCCTCGCGGCGCACCACCAGGGCCACCTTGGCGTGGGTCTTGAGCCCGGCGACACCGTAGCTCACGTGCACGCCGACGTCCTCCAGGCGCTGGGCCCAGATGATGTTGTTCTCTTCGTCGAACCGGGCCTGCAGCTCGATCAGGACCGCGACCTGCTTCCCTCGCTCCGCGGCGTGCGCCAGCGTGCGAGCGATGCTGGAGTCGCCACCGGTCCGGTAGAGCGTCAGCTTGATCGCGAGGACGTCCGGATCGTCCGCCGCGGTCTGGATGAAGCGCTCGACCGAGGTAGCGAAGCTGTCGTACGGGTGATGCAGGAGGATGTCGCCCTCGCGGATCACGTCAAAGATGTTCCGCGGAGCCGCGAGCCGAGCCTGGGTGGCCGGGTGGAACGGCGGGTCTCGAAGCTCGGAGATCTCCAGGCTGGCGAGCGTGAGCAGGTCCGCGATGTCGAGGAGGCCGGGGACCTCGTAGAGGTCCTCGGTGGTGAGCGGCCGCGCGGGCGGCTCCTGCTGCTCGCTGAACTCGGCCAGGAGCAGTGCCCTGAGCGATGAGGGCATCGAGGCATGCACCTCGATGCGGACCACCTCCGCGAACCGCCGGTTCCGGACCTCCTCCTGGATGAGGCTGAGGAGGTCGTCCGCCTCATCGTTGTCCTCGATCTGAAGTTCGGTGTTCCGGGTGATCCGGAAGGTGTACCAACCCAGGATCTCGACCCCGGGGAAGAGCGCCTCGAGATTCCCCCCGATCACCTCCTCCAGCGGCACGAACTGGTTGGGCAGGAGAAGCGGCACCCAGCGCGGCAGGATCTTGGGCACCTTCACCCGGGCGAACCGCTCCTCGCCATCCGCGCCCCTGAGTACGACGGCGAGCGAAAGGCTCAGGTTCGAGATGTAGGGGAACGGGTGCCCTGGATCCACCGCGAGCGGCGTGAGGACAGGGAAGACGTTGGAGTGGAAGTAGGCGTCGAGCCGGGCCCGCTCGTCCGGCGGTACGTCCCGGAGCCGCGGATGGAGCACCACCCCGTGATCGGCCAATTGCGGCAGCAGCTCATCGTGAAGGCAGCGACGGTCCTGCCAGACCAGCTCCCGGACCGTGTGGCTGATGGCGCGGAGCTGCGCCTCCGGCGTCATGCCGTCCGCCGTGCGCTCCATGAGGCCGGCCGAGACCTGCCGCTTCAGTCCGGCCACCCGCACCTGGAAGAACTCGTCGAGGTTGCCGCCGCAGATTCCGAGGAACTTGAGCCGCTCCAGCAGTGGCGTCCGGGGGTCGAGCGCCTCGTGGAGCACCCGCCGGTGGAACTCCAGCCAGGAGAGCTCGCGATTGATGTAGAGCGCTGGGTCCCGGAGGTCGAGGGCGGGGGAAGCGGGGGAGAGCTGGAGGTCGGTCACCGGCGGAATGTACCCGGCTGCGTGTAACGGTGAGGTCACGACCGCTACCCCTCTTGCCGCTTGCCCGGGAGCAGCAGGGACAGGATCACGCTGGCCAGCCCCACGACGAGCCCGCCGAAGAAGGCCGCCCAGAACCCGCTCACCCGGAATCCCAATCCCCAGGCCTGCGACAGCGCGCCCGTGAGCAGCAGCATGAGGGCGTTGATGACCAGGGTGAAGAGGCCGAGCGTCACTACGATGAGCGGGCAGGTGAGGATAGTCAGGATCGGCCGGATGAGGCTGTTGACCAGGCCGAACACGGCCGCGACCAGCAGCAGCTGCACCAGGGTGCCGTTGAACTCGAGTCCCGGGAGCACCCAGGCGGCGACCCACAGCGCGGCCGCGTTCAGCAGCCAGTGGAGCAGGAGTCGCATCAGCCGATGACACCCCCACCGAGCACCTGGTCGTCGGCGGCGTAGAGGACGCCGGACTGCCCCGGCGTGATGGCACGAATAGGCGAAGAGAGCACCAGCTCCAGCGGGCCCGATCCGACCGAGGCCACGATGGCATCCACGGCGCGCGAGCGGTGCCTCACCTGAACCCGGCACGCGTCGCCGGGGACCAGAGGATCCGCGAGCCAGTTGAGCTCCTCCAGGCGGACCCGATGCCCTTCCAGCTCGGCCGCGGTGCCGATCACGACCTCGCGCCGCTCCGGCCGAATCCCCACCACGAAACGCGGCTCACGCGCGCCGCCGGGAAGCCCACGACGCTGGCCGACCGTGTATCGGGCGTAGCCGGCGTGCTCCCCGACGATCTCCCCGGTAGTGGTGACCAGCGGGCCGGGCAAGAGAGCCGGCGCGTCCGCCGGCAGGTGCCGCTCGAGCACGCCGACATAGTCGTCATCCGGCACGAAGCAGATCTCCACCGACTCCGGCTTGTCGGCCGTGACCAGACCGAGCGTCCGCGCCAGCGCCCGGGTCTCCGCCTTGCTCATCTCGCCCACCGGCGTGAGCATGCGGGCGACCACGCTTCGATCCACGCCCCAGAGGAAGTAGCTCTGGTCCTTGGCGGGGTCGAGCCCGCGGTAGAGCGCCCCGCCCCGGGCGACGGCGTAGTGGCCGGTCGCGATGTAGTCGCAATCGAGCGCATCCGCGTGGGCCAGCAGGTCGCGGAACTTGGTGAACGAGTTGCAGCGCACGCACGGAATCGGCGTGCGGCCCCGGCTGTACTCGCTGACGAAGTTCTCGATCACGTGCAGCGCGAAGCGGTCCTCGAGGTTGAGCACGTAATGCGGAATGCCGAGGCTGTGGGCGACCTCGCGGGCGTCCGAGATCGAGTCCAGCGAGCAACAGGGCCGGTCGGGGACGTCGTCGCCGTAGCAGAAGAGCTTCATGGTGGCCCCGACCACCTCGTAGCCTTGCTCGACCAGGCGCGCGGCAGCCACCGAGCTGTCGACGCCGCCCGACATCGCCACCAGCACCCGCGCCGTCACGACGCGGCCCGCCCCAACACGTTGGCGAGTTGCCGCACCTTCGCCACCACCCCCGGCATCACTTCGCAGACCCGGTCCACGTCCTCACCCGTGCTCCCGTGTCCGAGGCTGAAGCGGATCGCGCCCAGGGCGAGATCGTGCGGCACGCCCATGGCCACCAGCACATGGGACGGCTCCACCGAGCCCGTGGAGCACGCCGAACCGCTGGACGCCGCGATGCCGGCGAGATCGAGGTGCATCAGCAACGCCTCGCTGTCCGCCCCGGCGACGGAGACGTTGAGCACGTGCGGCGCGGTCTCCGCTCCCTCGCCGTTCACGGTCAGGTCCGACACCTCGGCGCGCAATCCCCGGGCGAGCCGCTCCTTCAACCCTCGGAGACGCTCCGCCTCCTCGGCCTGCTCCCTGGCGGCCAGGAGCGCGGCCCGACCCAAGGCTACAGCGCCGGCTACGTTTTCGGTGCCGGGCCGGATGCCGTACTGCTGACCGCCGCCGTGGATGATCGCCTCCACCGCCTTGCGGTCGCGGACCACCAGCGCCCCGATGCCCTTGGGGGCGCCGATCTTGTGCCCGGACAGGGTGAGCAGGGTACAGGGCAGCTCGCTCACGGAAACGGGAATCTTGCCGAAGGCCTGGACCGCGTCGGTGTGAAATACCACGCCGGTGTCGTGGCAGCGCCGCGCGATGTCCGCAACCGGCTGAACGATTCCCACCTCGTTGTTCACCCACATGATCGAGACCACGGCGGGACGCTCCTGCAGCGCCGCGTCGAGCGCCTCGAGGTCCACGTGGCCCCGCTTGTCCACCGGGAGCACGACTTCGCGCCCGCCCAGGTGACAGACCGCATGCGCCGCCGCCAGCACCGCCTTGTGCTCGATCGCGCTCACCACCGCACAGAGGGAGCCGCCGCGGTCCCGGGAGGCGAGCGCCGCGCCGATGATGCCGAGGTTGTCCGCTTCGGTCCCGCCAGAGGTGAAGATCACCTGGTTGGGCTCCGCCCCGATGGCCTGGGCCACCTCGCGTCTTGCCTGCTCGATGCCGGCGCGGGCCGCCCGGCCGTACCGGTGGGCGCTGGAGGGATTCCCGAACGCTTGGTTGGTGAGGTATGGCAGCATCGCCTCCAGCACCTCCGGGCGGACCGGGGTGGTGGCGGCATGGTCGAGGTACACCGGGGGACGAGTCATGGAGCCTGAAAAATACCCGTCCGACGGGGCGGGACCAAGCTACATGCTCTGCACGGCGAGGGCGACCACGTCCTCGACGGCGAGGGTCTCGTCGGTATAGAAGGGTTCGCCGTACCGGCTGCGGATGAGGGAGCCGTAATGGGCGTTCTGGGTCTCGACCAGGGAATACAGGTCCTGACCGGTCGGAAAGATCTCTCCCGCGGCCTTGGCGCCGTCGAACTGGCTGGCATAGCAGCGGATCGCGTCCAGTTTGCGGGCGAACTGGTCGCTGATGTCCACCACGAACGTCGGCTTCAGCGGGTCCTCCCGATAGGAGAGGGCGTATAGGATCTTGTGCGGCCGGTGCGGAGTGCCGGGAGCGTCGTAGCGTGCCAGTCCGGCAAGGAAGCAGGCATCACGACCCAGCTCGGAGGCGACCCGATGGTCGGGGTGGCGGCCGACGGGGAAGGGGAGGATGACCACGCGGGGCGCGAAATGCCGGATCTCGGCGACCACGACGCGGCGCGTCTCTTCGCTGTTGTGCAGGCGCGCGTCCGGCAGCCCGGCGTTCCGCCGCTCCGTCACGCCGAGGATCTCGGCCGCGCGCTTCGCCTCGTCGGCGCGCAGGTCGGCGCTGCCGCGGGTGCCGGTTTCGCCGGCGGTGAGGTCGAGGATCGCGGCCCGATACCCGGCGTCCACCGCCTTGAGCAGGGTGCCGGCGCAGGTGAGCTCGACGTCGTCGCGATGGGCGGCGATGGCCAGGATGTCAACAGGCATAGGCGAGGGTGGTTGGGACGCCTAACAGTACAGCGGGAAAACGGAAAAGTGAAAAGGGAAGCGGGCGAGCCCGCTTCCCTTTTCCCCTTTCGCTCTTCCCGCCTACGCCGTCGCCGGTCGCCGCCACCTTCGCCCGAACGCGACCAGGCCCCAGCCAAGCACGACGATCGGCACCAGATAGCCGAGGGACGCGATCGACGCCGCGAGCACTCCCACGAAGTTGCGCCATGCCGCCCGGAACGCCTCGGCGATCGGACCGCGCCCCTGGGTCGCGACGATGGGCATCGGCTCGTGCAGGCTCACCGAGAGCGTGCTGAGCTCGGCGCTGGTCTTGAGATAGCGCAGCCGCCCCTCGATCCGTTCGATCTCCTCCCGCACCCTCGCGAGCTCCCGCTCGACCGAAAGGACGTCCTGCAGCTTCCCGGTACGGGTTCGGAGCAGCTCGACCAACCGCTCCTCCAGCCGGCGCCCATTGGCGGCGCGTGCGGCCAGGTCCACGAACTCCTCGCTTACGTCTTCCGCGCTCACGTTGACGAACTCCAGCCGGCCGATCGGCTCCAGGCCCTCGGTCAGCTCATCGAACCGAGCCGACGGCACCTTGAGCTCCAGGGTGGCCTGGCGCACCTGGTCCCGGCCGCTCTGCACGGCGGCGTCGGCGACGAAGCCGCCGGCCCGCCGCGCCAGCTGCCGCAGCCGGGCCATGGCCGTTTCGAGGGAGTCCACCTCGATGCTTGCCTGACCGGTTCGAAGAATGAGCCGGTCCATCGGATCGGCTGTCGTGGGGCGGAGCCACAGCTCTTCGGCCTCCGGGGTCGGCGCGGAAGCCGGGCGCTCGCGCTCACCGACCGCGCCGACCGCGATCGCGTCGGCGCTCTGCTTCGCCTCGTTGGCGCCGCCGGCCGCTGCATGCGAGCGCGTGCCAGGGGATCGGTTAGCTCGCGTGGCACCGTCGCAAGCGGCGAGGGACGCGACCTGCAGCAGGACGGCCGTCATGGTCCGGATTCGCATGGCACCTCCTCGGGGAGCACAGGAGATGCGAGCGGGCGGGGTGCTTGCACAGTGCAGGCCCTGGCAGCCCGCTACTCGTGCCGGAGCGCCTCCACCGGATCCATTCGAGCTGCCCGGTTGGCCGGGAGCAGGCCGAACACCAGGCCGATCGCGACGCTCACCCCACAGGCCAGCACGATGCTCCAGAGCGGCACCGCGGCCTCCAGGCTCATCGCCGCCTTGAGAAGCATTCCGGCCAGGAGGCCGAAGACGATCCCGAGCGCCCCCCCGAGCAGCGTCAGGGTGGCGGCTTCCACCAGGAACTGCCAGAGCACCTCCCGACGGGTGGCGCCGAGGGCCTTTCGGAGGCCGATCTCCTTGGTCCGGTCGCTCACCGAGACCATCATGATCGCCATGACGCCGATCCCGCCCACCAGCAGCGCGACGCTGGAGAGTGCCACCATCGCCAGGAAGAAGTAGGAGGTGAAGTTGCCCACCACGTCCAGGATCTGATCCTGGGTAATGAGGTCGAAGGTGTTGGGGTCTCCGGGCCGGAGGTTCCTCACCCGCCGGAGCGCCACGGTGACGGCGTCCATCGCGGGGCCCACCTCGATCCCGCTCCGCGGCTTGACCGCGAGGAAGAGGGCGTTGGTCTCGTCGTACTGGAAGCTCTCTCGCGCGCTCACGAATGGGACCACCCCTGCGGTCGCCTGCCCCGGCGGCTCGAAGATGTTCGAGGGTTTCTCGAACACGCCGATGACCCGGAACGAGCGCCCTCCGATCCTGACCTGCTTGCCCAGTGGATCCAGCCGCCCGAACAGCAGATCCGCCACGGCGCTCTCCAGCACGATGACGGGCTCCCCGGTGAGCTCCGCCCGGCTGAAGAAGCGGCCCTTGAGGAGAGTGCCACCCTGGATCTCCGTGTAGCGGTCGTCCGCGCCGAAGACGGTCACCTGCTGAGTGTGTGCCCCCTGGTACTCGATCTTCTGGAAGACCTGTACCCAGATCCCCGCATAGCGCACCTCCGGCACCCGCCGAATGGCTTCCGCGTCGCTCCGCTGCAGGACCGGCCTGATCCTGACCTCGTAGGGGAGTCGGTCGGGGTTGATCGGCGTCTGGGAGAAGAAGCGGATGACGTAGAAGGTGGTCGGCCCGGCGACTTCGATGGCGTTGAAGATCTGGCGCCGGATGCCCTGGACCAGCGAGGCCACGGCCATCACCGTGGTCACACCGATGACGACGCCGAGGATGGTGAGCGCCGACCGCAGCTTGTTGGCCCGGATGGAGTCCAGGGCGATCGCCGCCCCCTCGCCGACGCTTCTGAGGAGCATCGCTCACTCCATCCTGAGCGCGGTGATGGGGTCGAGCCTCGAGGCTCGGGAGGCCGGGTAGACGCCGAAGATGGTCCCGGCTCCCGTTCCAACCAGCAGCGCCAAGAGCACCGACCAGAGAGTGATCCGCGCCGGGAGTGGGGAGAAGGTGGTGACGCCGAAAGCGAGCATCCAGCCTGTGAGTACGCCCAGTGCGCCGCCGACGCTGGTGAGCACCAGCGCCTCGACCAGGAATTGCCGCCGGATGTCGGCCCGGGTGGCGCCGAGAGACTTTCGGAGCCCGATCTCGCGGGTGCGCTCGTTCACCGTCATCAGCATGATGTTCATGATGACGATCCCGCCGACCACGATACCGATTGCCACCACGGCGGGGATGGCGGTGAAGAGGATGCTGGTGAGCTGCTTCCAGAAGGCGATCAGGGCGTCGGCCTTGTCCACCGCGAAGTCATTGTCCTCGCCGGGCCGGAGGCGGTGGGCGATGCGCATCGCCTCTTCCGCCTTGGCCATCCCCGATTCGATGGCCTCGGCGGTCGGCATCTTGATCGACACCACGGTGGTCTTCCTCTGGCCGTAGGCCGCCTCGAACGTGCTGAAGGGAAGCAGGACGAAGGCGTCGAACGACTGCCCCAGAAGCCGTCCCTTGGGAGCGATCACTCCCTTCACCGTCACCTCCCGCCCGTCGAGCCGCACTCGCTTGCCGACCGCGGCCGTGGGGTCGTCGAACAGCTTGTCGGCGATCTCGTGGCCCAGGCAGACGACGGGGCGCCGGCTGCTGACGTCCTGATCGGTGAGCGGCGAGCCGGCGAGGTAGCTGTAGTCCTGGACCACCTGGTAGGGCGCCGTGACCCCCAGGATGCCCACGTTGGCGACTGTGCGGTCGCGGTAGCGCATCTCGCCCACCGGCGACGGCCAGCCCGACTGGAGCCCCACGGCCACCGCCTCGGGGACTGCCGCCGCGACGGCTCGCGCATCCTCGACGGTCACCAGCGGCCGCTTGGCGATTTCGCGGACCTGGTCGTCATCCAGGAGGCTGACCGAGATCGGCCCGCGGCGCACCTGGAAGGTGTTGGTGCCGATCATCGACGCCGTGAGCGTCCCGCTCACGTAGGCATTCATGCCCTGGATGATGGCGACGACGACCACGAGGAAGGCCACGGAGACGAGGATGCCAAGCAGGGTGAAGAAAGAGCGGAGCTTGCTGGTCCAGATCGCCTGGACGGCCAGGCGGAGAGCCTCGGTGAGGGGCATGGCCCGGAAAGTGGCCGGAACGGCGGTAAGGCGGTAGGGCGGTACGACGGTATCTCGCTTCGGTACCGTCGTACCGACTATTCGTATCTCAACGCCTCCACCGGGTCCAGCCTCGAGGCCTTGTTCGCCGGGTAGAGCCCGAACAGCACTCCGGTCAGGATCGACGCCACCACCGCCGCGATCACCGAGACCAGCGGCACCGACGCCGGGACCGGGGTGAACGTCCGGACCCCCCACGCTACGCCCGCGCCCAGCGCCATGCCGATCAGACAGCCGACCAGGGTCAGCGTGGCGGCCTCGACCAGGAACTGGAACATGATCTCGCCCCGGGTCGCGCCCAGCGCCTTGCGCACCCCGATCTCGCGGGTTCGCTCGGTCACCGAGATCATCATGATCGCCACGACGCCGACGCCTCCGACCATGAGACCTACGCTGGAGAGGGAGATCATCGCGATGAAGAAGCCGGCGGTGATCTTGTTGAACGCGTCCAGCACCCGGTCCGACGTGACCAGTGAGAAGTTATTCTCCTCGGCCGGGCGTAGGCCGCGGCGGCTGCGGAGCGCCGCCGTCACCTGGTCCTGGGCCTCCGCCACCGTTGCGGCCTCCGTCGGGATCACTGCGATCTCCATCCAGCCCGGCCAGTACTCGGTCACCTTGCGAAAGGTGGTGTGAGGGATGGCGAGCCGGGGCTCGTCCGCGCTGCTGAACAGCGACGCCGCCTCGGCGTGCATCCCCACCACGTTGAAGGGCACGCCGTAGATCTTGATCTGCTTCCCGATCGGATCGAGCCCGGGGAAGAGCGATACCGCGAGCTTGTCGTTGATGACCGCGACCCGCGCGCTCGCTGCATACTCGATGGCCGTGAAGTTGCGCCCCGCCAGGATGTCGCCGCCGTTCACCTGGGGCCAGCTCCAGCCGAAGCCGGCGATCTTGACGTCGGTGAGGTCCACATCCCGGGCGCTCACCGGGCCCTCGGTGTACTCGCCCACGTTCACGTCGCGCACCGCGGGGAGCTGGCGGATGAGCTCGGCTTCTTCGACGGTGATCTCCGGCATCCGTCGCCACGGCGAGAGTTCCTCCGAGCCGTCCGAGATCTCCAGTCCCCCCGACCAGTACCGCGTCACCACGAACGTCTTGGGCCCGGCGGACTCGAGGATGTTGGTGATGCTGCGGTTGATCCCGGTGATCGCGGAGCCCATCGCGATCACCACCATCACGCCGATGGCGACCCCGAGGACGGTGAGGGCCGCCCGGATCTTGTTGGAGCGGAGCGAGTCGAGCGCGATGCCCGCTCCCTCCACCAGCCGGAACAGCAGGGTGGTCCGCCCGGCGCTCATTCGGCCCTCAGCGCCACGATGGGGTCGAGTCGGGACGCGCGGCTCGCCGGGTAGACGCCGGCGACGATGCCGACGCTCACCCCAAGCAGGACGCCAAGGGCGACCGACCAGGGCGCAACGGCGGCCGGCAGCGGGGTGAGCGCCTTGACGACGAACGCGAGCGCGAGTCCGAGGCCGATGCCCATGACGGCCCCCGCGGCCGAGAGGGTCGCCGATTCCACCACGAACTGCGCGAGGATGTCCCGCCGGCGCGCGCCGAGCGCCTTCCGGATGCCGATCTCACGAGTGCGCTCGCTGACGGCCATGAGCATGATGTTCATGATCACGATGCCACCGACCACCAGAGAGATGGCCACCAGTCCGGGGAGCGCCAGGAAGAGCACCTGGGAGATCTTGTCCCAGGTGCCCAGCGCGCCCTCCGCGGTCTGGAAATGGAAGTTGTTCTCCTGGTCCGGCTTCAGCTGCCGCCGACTGCGCATCGCGGCCTCGGCCTCCCCCATGGCGCGCTGCATGTGGAGCGGATCCGAGGTCTGGACGATGAGGGCATCGAGGATGTTGATCGGGCAGATGAGCCGCCGCCCCGGCGCATTGAAGGGCATGACCGCGAACTTGTCCAGGGAAAGGCCGAACAGCGTGCCCTGCGGGGCCACCACCCCGATGACGCGGTAGGGAAGGCCGCCGATCCGGACCTCCTTGCCCAGCGGATCCACGCCGGGCAGAAGCCGCCGCGCCACCTCGTCGCCGATCACGAGCACCGGCAGCGCGGCGCGGACCTCCTGCGCCGAGAAGGCCCGGCCGGAGACCACCTCATAGTTCCGGATGCCGAAGTACGTCTCCTCCGTGCCGATGAGGTCCACATCCTTCGCCATCTTCCCGCCGTAGTGTATCGACACCCGGTCCGAGCAGAATTTGGCGAACGTGGCCGGCGTGGCGATCCGCTCCCGCACGAAGTCGGCGTCGCCATAGCTCACCCGAGGGCGACGCAGCCACTCCATCCACATCTCCCGCGTCGTGTTCCCCATTTGGATGCTGGGACGCTGGCGCACCTCGAACGTGTTGGCGCCGACCAGGGTGTTGGCGAACCGTTCCACCATGTACCGGTTCATGCCCTGAACGATGGAAACCACGGCGATGAGGAAGGTGACGCCAATGAGCACGCCCACCAGTGAGAAGAAGCTCTTCAGCTTCTGAGTGCGAATGGTGCGGAGCGCGAGGCGAACCGCTTCGAAGACAGGCATCGGGGCTAGGCCGCCGCCTCCTGGCTTACCAGGTCGGACTCGACCCGTCCGTCCCGCAGCACCACGATCCGCTGCGCCCGCGCGGCGATGTCGGGCTCGTGAGTCACCATGATCACGGTCTGACCGGCGGCATGAAGCGCGGCGAAGACCTCCATGATCTCCTCACTGGTGACGCTGTCGAGATTCCCGGTGGGCTCGTCGGCCAGCAGGATGCTGGGCTGGTTCACGAGAGCCCGGGCGATCGCGACCCGCTGGCGCTGACCACCTGAGAGCTCGTTGGGGCGGTGGTGCATCCGCTCCGCGAGTCCGACCCGCTCCAGCGCCGCGCCCGCGCGCTCGCGGCGCTCGCGGGCGCGGACCCCGGCGTAGACCAGCGGCAGCTCCACGTTGTGCAGCGCGGTGGCCCGGGGGAGCAGGTTGAAGGTCTGGAACACGAACCCGATCTCCCGGTTGCGCACCCGCGCCAACGCATCGTCGGTGAAACGGGAAATCTCCTCGCCGTTGAGCCAGTACTCGCCCGCGGACGGCGTGTCGAGACAGCCGAGGACGTTCATCATGGTGGACTTGCCCGAGCCCGACGGGCCCATGATCGCGACGTACTCGTTGCGACGGATCTCGAGCGTGACTCCCTGGAGCGCGAGAATCCGCTCTGAGCCCATGCGGTACTCCCGGGTCAGGTCGTGGATCCGGATGACGGCGCTCACGTGGCCGCCTGGTCCGTGCTGGGCCGCTGCTTGGTCGTGTCCTCCACTTCCCGCACCTTGTCGCCGTCCTTCAGGTCGCGGATGGCCTGGTAGGTTCCAGCCACGATGGTCTCGCCACCGTGCAGGCCGTCGACGACCTCGAAGTACTCGTCGCCCGCGATGCCGACCTTGACCGGGCGGAAGGTCGCGACCCCGTTCTGCACCAGGAACACGCCCTCTTCCTCCCGCTCGCCCGGCCGCCGCCGGCTGACCGTGTCGAGCGCGGGATTGTTCTCGTTGGGCACCCGCTCGTGGTCGCGAACGGTGAGCGCGATGATGGGAATGCTCAGCGCGCTCTCGCGGGTGTCGGTGATGACGCGGGCGGTGCAGCTCAGGTCGGGCCGGATGTCGCCCGGGGGATCGTCCAGCCGGATCTCCACGTCGAAGTCCACCGCGCGGTCGTTGGACCCGGACGCGGTCTGGGTGTTGGTCAGCTTGGCGCTCTGGCTCACCCGCGTCACCCGACCGACGAAGGTGGAGTCCGGGTAGGCGTCGATGGTCACCTCGACCGAGTCGCGGTCGGTGAGGCGAACCACGTCGGTCTCGTCCACCTGCACCTTCGCCAGGATGACGGACAGGTCGGCGATGGTGAGCAGCAGACCGGTCTCCCGTGAGAAGGTGCCCGGCACCGCGACTTCGCCCTCCTCCACGGCCAGCCGCACGACCCGGCCAGCGATCGGGGAAACGAGGCGGGTCTTCGCCAGGTTGTCCTTGGCCTCCCGCAGACCGGCCCGGGACTGGTCCAGCTGCGCGCGGGTCGCCTGATACGTCGCCTCGGCGACCTCGAGCGCGGTCTTGGCCGCCTCAGCCTGCTGGGGGGCGATGAGGTTCGGTCCCAGCCGAATGAGCTCGTCCGCGCGCTTCCAGTCACGCTCGGCCTGGTCACGACTGGCCCGAACCTGGAGCAGCGTGGCCTGGGTGGAGGACACCACGCCCTCCGCCCGTGACACCGCGGCCTGGTACTGCGCAGGGTCGATCTGGAGCAGGAACTGGCCCTTGCGCACCAGGTCGCCCTCTTCCACGGCGATCTCGATGATGCGGCCGGTGATGTCCGCGGAGATGTCCACTGAGGTTTGCGGCTCGATCTTGCCGCTCGCGGTGACGGCGCTGACCAGGTCGCGTCGGCTGACCTGCTCCATGCGGACCTCGGTGCCGGCGTTCTTCTTCTTGTTCATGCTGTAGGCGATCCCGCCGCCGCCTGCCAGCGCCAGTACCCCGATGATCAGCCCGACCTTCATCCCACGCGACATGTGCGTTCCTCGCTAGCGAAGGGGTCGCCCGACCGCCGCTTCCAGCGCGACGATGGCCTTGTGGTAGAAATAGACCGCGTTCACGTAGTCGCCTTCCGCCTGCTGGATCGCGTTCTGCGCGTCGGAGACCTCGAGCGAGGTGCCCGCGCCCAAGCGGTAGCGGTCCCGCGCGAGCCGAAGCTGGTCTTGCGCGGCTGCGCGGTTCGCCTCCTGGACGGCGATCGCCTGAAAGGCGGCCTTCAGCGCCAGATGACGCGCCTGCACGTCGCTCCGGACCTGAAGCCTGCGGGCCCGCACATCTTCGTCGGCGTCCAGCTCCTGTGCGCGAGCCTGAGAGACGCGGAGCGAGCGCGAGAAGCCGGTGAAGATGGGCAGCGAGATCCTGAGGTTGGCGCTGAACGGCTGGCTGGTGTAGTCGAAAGGGAAGACGTTGTTCGCGTCGCGGACGGAGCTCTCCACGTTCTGGTTGAGCGCGGTGCCGGTGGAGTTGAGCCCGAACGCCCCGAAGCAGTCCCCCACCTGGCCGCCGAGGTTGAGCGCCGTCTTCACCTGGTTGTCGTAATGGCAGCCTGCCGCGTCGAACTGCGCGCGGGACAGCGTCTGTCCCACGAGCACGTTGTCGTTGGTGAACTCCTGGGTGAACCCGCTCCATCCGGCCTGCACAGACAGGGTTGGCAGGAACTCCGAGCGCGCCGCCCGCACGCTCCAGGTGGCGGCGTCCTGCCGTGCACGGAGGGAGCGAAGCGAAGGGTTCTGTTCGTCCGACAGCTTGAGCAGCTCGTCGAGGTTGAAGTCGGGCGGAGTCACGGGGAACGAATCCGTGAGCCCGATCTGGTCCACGGAGACCGGCGGCTCCACGCCCATTCGGCGCAGGAGATCCAGCTTCGCCTCGTTTTCCAGCTGGGTGGTGCGCAGCAGGGCGACGTCGGACTGACCCTTCGTCACTTCGGCCTGACGTACGTCGAGGAGCGTGGCCTGTCCGACCTGGTAGCGCGCGCGAGCGAGCGACAGGAAGTCGGCATTCCGGACCACCTGCTGCCGGGCCACATCCACCTGGGCAATTGCCTGCAGCGTGTTGAGGTACTGGGTGGTGATCTCGTAGCGGAGGTTGATGCCGGCGCCGGTGATGTCCTCTTCGGTGGCCTTCTGCAGCGCTTTCTGCTGGCCGGGACCCGAGAGAACCCGCCCGTCGAGCTGCCAGTTCAGCGCGAGGCTGTACCCCGAGGAGAGGAACGCGGACGTGCCGACGGTAAGGCCACCGCCGAGGTCGGACTGCCCCTCGCCGACGTAGCCAAAATCGCCAGCCACGCTGGCGGTCGGGAGGAAGCTGCCGTAGGCGTTGCGCACGCCCCAACGGGCAGGGGCGGCGTCGTTCAAGGTCTGCCGGTACGTCGGGCTGTTCGCCCGAGCCTGGTCTAGGGCTTCCTGGAGGGCGAGGGTGACCGTTGGGGC
>DATLHD010000285.1:0-3453 GCA_035540075.1 Gemmatimonadales bacterium | reverse complement strand
ATCCAGTTCCTCGACCGTCGCACCGATCTGCTGGCGCCCTCGCTGAGCGAGGAGCAGGCCGTGGCGCTCGCCATCGCGGCCGCGCTCGCGGAAGACGAGGCCCGCGCGCTGCGGCGCCCGGTGGTCTCAGGGGACGGAGTGCCCGCCGCTTCGCACTGGTTGAGCCAGGCGAGAGCGGACGGATTGCGGTGAGCACGGTGCGGATTCTCCGGCTGGCCGCCGGCGGCGACGGCATTGGGCGGCTCGAGGACGGGCGCACGGTGTTCGTCCCGCGGAGTGCGCCGGGCGACCTCGTGGAGCTGACTCGGGTGCGCGAGCACCGCCGCTTCGCCCGCGCCCGGGTGGCGCGTGTGCTGGAGCCTGCGCCGGAGCGGGTGGTGGCGCGCTGTCCTCACTACGTGGAAGACGACTGCGGCGGCTGTCAGCTTCAGCACATCGTCTCGTCCGCTCAGCGCGAGGCCCGCCGCACCTTCGTGGGCGACGCGCTCCGTCGCATCGCAAAGCTCGACGTTCCCGATCCCGAGCTGGTGCCGGCCACCGAGGACTTCGAGTACCGCACCAAGATCACGCTCCACGTGGACGACGGCGGACGACGAATCGGCCTGCACCCGCTCGACCGTCCCGACTACGCCTTCGAGCTGGCTCGCTGCCACATCACCCGACCCGAGCTGATGTCCCTCTGGGAAGAGGTCGGCTCCCTGCGCGAGCTCTTGCCGCCCGGCGTGCGGCACATCGTGCTCCGGCTGGACCGCTGGGGCCGCCGCCACGTGGTGCTCGTCACCGGACCGCGGACCGGCGCAGCGGCCCTGCACGAGGCCATGAAGGCCCTGGGTGTCGCCGCCACCTTGTGGGTTCAACCGGAGGGCGAGGAGGCGAGCGCCGTGTCGGCCCCCGATCAGCCGTTTCCCGCCACGGTGTTCGAGCAGGTGCATCCCGCCATGGGGGACCGCGTGCGCGCCCACGCGATCGCCGCCATGGGGGACGTCGCCGGCCGGCACGTATGGGACCTCTACGCCGGCATCGGGGAGACGACGGCCGCCCTCGCGGATGCCGGCGCCTCGGTGGAGAGCGTCGAGTCGGACCCACGCGCGGTGGCGGAGGCCGAGGCTCGGGGCCCGCGGGCGGCGCGGCTCGTGGGTCGGGCGGAGCGGGTGGTCGGGAGACTTCGCGCGCCGGATCTGGTCATCACCAACCCGCCGCGCACCGGGATGGACGAGCGGGTCACGGCCGCCCTCGACACGGCGGCGCCCAGCCGGATCGTCTACATCTCCTGCGACCCCGCCACCTTGGCGCGGGACCTCGGACGGCTCCAGGGCTTCCGGCTCCGCTCGGCCCTGGCTTTCGACCTGTTTCCCCAGACCGCCCATGTGGAGACGGTCGCCGTGCTCGACCGGGCCTCATGAAGTACCTGGTCACGGTCGGCGGACGAGAGATCGAGGTGGAGGTGGACGGCGACAGGATCACCATCGCCGGCGTCACCCGGACCGCCACGCTCAGGACCGTCGCCGGCACACTGCCCCGCCAGCTGCTGGTGGACGGCCGGCCGACCGTGCTCACGCTCCGGAGCGCCGGCCACGGGCAGTGGACCCTCGGCGTCGGAGGGGATCGGTGGGAGGCGGAGGTGGTGGACGAGCGCACCCGGCACATCCGGAGCCTCACCGCGGGCTCGACCGCCGCCCGCGGGCCCGCCACCCTTCGGGCGCCCATGCCGGGCCTCGTGGTTCGGGTACTCGTGGAGGCGGGCCAGGAGGTCGCGGCGGGGGCCGGGGTCGTGGTGCTCGAGGCCATGAAGATGGAGAACGAGCTCAAAGCCCCATCCGCGGGCGTGGTCGGAGCGATCCGGGTGGGCGCGGGTGAGGCGGTGGAGAAGGGGCAGGTGCTGGTGGAGTTCCGCGACCGCGCCATCTCCCCTTGACCCTCCCGCTGGCGACTGGCTATCTTGTGAGTCTGTTTCGGTTTGACCCCAGTCCGACCCTCAAGATGGCAGCGCGCATGAAGACCTATACGGCCACGCCCGAAGATATCAGCCACGAGTGGCATCTCGTGGATGCCGCCGGCGTGCCGCTCGGCCGGCTGGCCAGCGTCGTGGCTCAGCTGATCCGGGGCAAGCACAAGCCCACCTATACGCCGCACATGGACGGCGGCGACTTCGTGATCGTGCTGAACGCCTCGAAGGTGCGGCTCACCGGCCGGAAGGAGGAGAACAAGACGTACTTCTCCCACACCGGCTACATGGGCCACGAGCGCCACACCACCGCGCGCCACATGCTGGAGAAGCACCCGGACCGGGTCATCGAGAAGGCGGTCTTCGGCATGCTGCCCAAGACCTCGCTGGCCCGGCAGAAGCTCCGGGGCAAGCTCAAGGTGTACGCCGGCGCGGAGCATCCGCACGTGGCGCAGCAGCCCAAGCCGTTCTCCGTCACTCCGTCCAAGGTGAGCGCATGACCGCCGCCCCCGAATTCCGCTGGCAGGCGGTCGGCCGCCGGAAGACCAGTGTCGCCCGGGTGTACCTGACGCCGGGTACGGGCAAGTGGGATGTCAACGGCCGGACACTGGGCGATTACTTCCCCCGTCCCTCGCTGGTGCAGCACATCCAGCAGTCGTTCACCGCCACCGATACGCTGGGCGCCTTCGACGTGAAGGCCCATGTGAACGGCGGCGGCCAGGCGGGGCAGGCGGGCGCGCTGCGCCTCGGCATCGCGCGGGCGCTGGTCGGTGCGGATGGGCAGCACCGGACCAAGCTGCGCGCGGCGGGACTGCTGACGCGTGACCCCCGTGCCGTCGAGCGGAAGAAGCCCGGCCGGCCGGGCGCGCGGAAGCGGTTCCAGTTCAGCAAGCGCTAAGGCGCAGAGACGCAGGGTCGCAGGGACGCAGGCTTCTGCGACCCTGCGCCTCTGCGACCGAGTGTCCCAGCGCCATCTCTCACACCGGCGGATCCAATTCCGGGTGCCCTACGGGGTCGGAAGCGGAGATGAACCCGGTGGACGACTAACCACCCGGATCGGAAGGACTTCAGCACACGCATGGCACAGCCCCAACTGCAGGATCTGCTCGAGGCCGGCGTTCATTTCGGCCATCAGACCCGCCGCTGGAACCCGAAGATGCGCCGGTTCATCTTCGCCGAGCGTTCCGGCATCTACATCATCGACCTCCAGAAGACGCTGCGACAGATCCAGAAGGCCCAGGAGCTCCTCTCCAGCGTGGTGCTCAAGGGCGACGGCGTCCTCTTCGTCTGCACCAAGAAGCAGCTCAAGGCCATCGTGCAGGCCGAGGCCCAGAGCTGCAACTCGTTCTACGTCACCGAGCGCTGGCTCGGCGGCATGCTCACCAATTTCCAGACCCTGAAGAAGCAGATTCGGCGGCTCCGGGAGCTGGAGCAGGGCGCGGCCGACGGCGACTTCGAGAACTACACCAAGAAGGAAAAGCTGCTCTTCGAGCGAGAGCGGGTGAAGC
>DATLHD010000284.1:0-7948 GCA_035540075.1 Gemmatimonadales bacterium | reverse complement strand
GGTGACGAGCAGGTGACCGACCTCCTGGCCGCTCGACATCACGACGTAGCGCTCCGGCGGTGCCTGCGCTTCGGCCGACGTGACCGCGGCAGCCAGGGCGAGGAACGTGAGATGAGCTCGCATGGAGAATGGCATGAAGTTGTTGGAAGGTAGTGTCTGGCGGCCCTCGGTCCTCGCCGTCAGATTGGAGTTCCCCCGAAAGGCCATCATGACCCGCCTACTGACGCTCGCCGCGGCCGTGGTCCCGCTTACCTGCCTGGCCGGCGGCTGCAGCACGACTACCCACGGCTCCGCCTCCGCCAACAGCGCGCCGGCCGCGGGCGCGGCCGAGCACTTGACCCGCGATACGCCGAAGAGCACGACCGAGGGCAACGCCTTCATCGCACCCGCGGATTGGACCGTCTCGTCGCAGGGTCCCGCCACCATCTTGCAGCCGCCCGAGAGCGGCTCGGCCATCGCGCTGGTGGACGTCCGCGCCCCGGGCGCGGACTCGGCGGTCGCCGCCGCCTGGCGGGCCTACAAGCCCGACGCGACGTGGCCACTCAAGGTAGTGAACCAGAAGCCCGACAAGGACGGCTGGACCGACCGCGCGGCGTATACCTACCAGACGTCGCCCAACGAGAAGCGGGACGTGGGCGTGGACGTCCAGCGCGCCGGCGGCGTCTGGACCATCGCGATCTACGACATGGGGCAGGCCGCGGGAGAGAAGCGGCTCGCCCAGGTGGCCCTGATCTACGGCGAGCTCCTCCCCAAAGGCTACACCCGTGAGTCGTTCGCCGGCCGCAAGGCCCACCGTCTCGACGAGGCCCGCGTGGCCGAGCTGGGCGCGTTCGTCGAGCGAGCCATGCAGGGCACCAAGGTCCCCGGCGTCGCCGTGGGTGTGCTGCAGGACGGGAAGGTCGTCTTCGCCGGCGGCTTCGGCGCCCGCGAGCTGGGCAGCAACGAGAAGGTGGACGCGGGCACGCTCTTCATGGTGGCGTCCAACACCAAGGCGATGACCACGCTGATGCTCGCCAAGCTGGTGGACCAGGGGAAGCTGACCTGGGAGACGCCGGTGACCAGCGTGCTCCCGTCCTTCCGCCTCGGGAGCGCCGCGACGACCGAGCAAGTGAAGATCAAGCATCTGATCTGCGCCTGCACCGGGCTGCCGCGCCAGGATTACGAATGGCTGTTCCAGTTCGACGGGGTGACACCCGACAGCGTGCTCGCCACCCTCGCCACCATGCAGCCTACGAGCGGCTTCGGCGAGATGTTCCAGTACTCCAACCCGCTCGCCGGCGCGGCCGGGTTCGTGGGTGGGCACGTCGCCTACCCCACGCTCGAGTTGGGCGCCGCCTACGACAGCGCCATGCAGCGCATGGTGTTCGATCCCCTGGGCATGGCCGGAACGACGTTCGACTACGCGGCCGCGCTCCGCGGCGATCACGCGATGCCCCATGCCCCCGACGTGGATGGCAACGCGGCACCCGCGGTGATGGAGCTCAACTACTCGATCATCCCGGTGCGTCCGGCGGGCGCCGCGTGGAGCAACATCCACGATATGCTGGCCTACGTGGCCATGGAGCTGGCCGAAGGCGCGCTGCCCGACGGGAGCCGGTACATCTCCCGCGACGTGCTCCTGGCGCGCCGCGCCCCCCAGGTGCCGATCGGCAAGACCGCGACCTACGGCATGGGGCTCATGGTGGACACGACGTACGGGGTGTCGGTGGTCCACCACGGCGGCGACATGGTGGGCTTTCACAGCGACATGATGTGGCTCCCCGGTCAGGGCGTGGGGGCGGTGGTCCTCACCAACGGCGACCCCGGCTGGATCGTCCGCGACCAGTTCCGCCGGAAGCTGCTCGAGGTGCTGTTCGACGGGCGGCACGAGGCCGACGACGCCGCGGCGGCGCGGGCCAAGACGTTCTATGAGCAGCTCGCGGCCGACCGCAAGCTCCTCACCGTGCCGGCCGACGCGAACGAGGCGGCCAAGCTGGCCGCGCGATATCACAACGACGCGCTCGGTGATATCGCGGTATCCCGGGAAGGGGATTCGACACTGTTCGACTTCGGCGAATGGCGCACCGAGGTCGCGTCCCGTACGAACCCCGACGGGAGTGTGTCGTTCGTGACCACGGCCCCGGGAGTCAGTGGGTTCGAGTTCGTGGTGGGGAGCGGCAGCCCGCGCAGCCTCATCGTGCGCGACGCGCAACACGAGTACGTGTTCAAGGAAGGTGGGGCGGCACCGGCGAGTTAGGACCCCGCCCGCCGCGTGGCCCTCGCGACTCCTACCTACGTCCTGACCCGGCGCCTCTTTCTCAGGCTCCTTGGCGTCGTGTGGTTTCTGGCGTTCGTCTCGCTGGCCGGACAGATCGTCGGTCTCGTCGGTGAGCGGGGCATCATGCCGGCCGGCCGGTTCCTCGACTGGGTCGGCTCGAGCTACGGCGCCGGTGCGTGGCGCCAGCTGCCGACGGTCTTCTGGCTTGGCGCGAGCGATGGAGCGCTCCGCACCGTGGCCTGGGGCGGCGCCGTGCTGTCCATCCTTCTCGTGTTCGGCGTGGCCCCGGTGCCGGTGCTCTTCCTGCTCTGGGCGCTGTACCTCTCGCTCGCCGTGGCGGGACAGGACTTCCTCTCCTTTCAGTGGGACGCGCTGCTGCTGGAGACGGGGCTGCTGGCGATGCTGTGGGCGCCGGCCGCCTGGCGCCTGGGCCGCCGGGAGCGGAGCCCGCCGGCGCTCGCCCGCGTGCTGCTGGTGCTCCTGCTGTTCAAGCTCATGTTCCTCTCGGGCGCGACCAAGCTCCTGAGCGGCGATCCCACCTGGCGCGCCGCGTCTGCGCTCGAGTTCCACTTCCAGACCCAACCGCTGCCGCCGTGGACTGCGTGGTACGCCCACCAGCTCCCGACCGCCGTGCTCCACGCGCTCACGCTGGTCACCCTGGTCGTCGAAGTGGTGGTGCCCTGGCTCCTGCTGCTGCCGGGCCGCTTCCGGAGCCTGCGCATCGGCGCCGCGGGTGCCATCGCGCTGCTCCAGATCGGCATCGCGGCCACGGGCAACTACGGCTTCTTCAATGCCCTCACGCTGGTGCTCTGTATCCCCGTGCTTGACGATGCCGTCCTGGCGCGCCTTCGGCTCCATCGCTCCGGCGGCGAACTGTCGCCCGAGTCCCGACCCCGACGCGCGCTGGTGCTGGTCGCCTTCCCGCTGCTCCTGGGCCTGAGCCTCCTGAGCATGGCGCGGGAACTCGCGTTCACCGTGCCCGACGGACGCGGGATGCGCTGGTGGCCGGGCTGGGCGGACGAGACAATGGAGCTGGTGGCCCCGCTCCGCTCGATCAACGGTTACGGGCTGTTCAGGGTGATGACGATCGAGCGGCCCGAGCTGATCCTCGAGGGCAGCAGCGACGGAGCGCGATGGGAGCCCTACGACTTCCGCTACATGCCGGACGCCGTGGCCGAGCGGCCGCGGTTCGTCGCGCCGCTCCATCCGCGGCTCGACTGGCAGCTCTGGTTCGCGGCGCTGGCGCCGGTCCAGAGCCTGTCGTGGCTGGAGACGCTCGCGGACCGGCTTCGGTCGGGCACGCCGGAAGTGCTCGAACTGCTCGGGCGCAACCCGTTTCCCGGCGCGCCGCCGCGGCACGTTCGGGCGGTACTGTACGACTACCGGTTCAGTACGCCCGAGGAGCGGCGGCGGACCGGAGCGTGGTGGGTGAGAGTGCGCCGAGGTGAGTTCGCGCTGGGAGCATAAAAGCGATCGAGGGCCGCGTGATTCCACGCGACCCTCGACCTGGATGCTACAACGAACTGCCGCGCGGTTCAGCGCCCGAAGTGAATCGCTCCCGCGATCGAGAACGAGGCGTCCGAGCCCTCGAGGCCCATCGGCAGGCTGATGCTCGGGTTCAGGCTGTAGCGCGAGTTGAAGATGAACCCGGTGCCCAGGGTCAGCAGCCCGTAGCTCTCCGAGCCCGACGCCGAGTCGGTCCCGTCATCCATCGAGAGCCGGGTGTTGGCGAACTGGAAGCTAGCGTTGGGCACGATCTGCAGCTGGGGGTTGTTGCCGAGCTGCGCGCCCATGGCCGCGCCCATCGAGAAGGTCCGGCTCGACATGTCCACCCCGGAGCCGAGCACGTCGTTCGGGCCGGAGCCGATGCTCAGGCTGGCGACCGGGCAGACCTGGACCGGAACGCTGGACTTGAGCGCGATCTGGTAGCCACCGTTCACGCCGAAGTCGACCGAGGAGCCGTCGAGGCCGTCGTACGAGGTGGTGCCGAGAGCGGCCTTGCCGTAGAAGCTCTTCGGCTGACCATAGCCGAAGGTGCCGCCGAAGCTGCTGGTGCCGTCGGCGAACGAGCCGCCCGCGGTCACCTGCATCTGGCCGGCCGAGAAGGACGGCATACCGGTACAGGTTTGTGCCATGGCCCGGGCACCGAAGGCAAAGGTGAGGGCCAGCGAAAGGAACAGAGCGCGCCGCATGGGAACTCCCGTGCATTGGGTCATCCCGTCCGGTAACCGGACGGTCTCGCAGGAAGCGAGACTCCTGGCTTTGCGTCCCCGCCTCGCGGCGGGTTTGCCTTGATCGGGTCGCCCGGAGGGGCGACGTCAGCAGCAGCCGGGGGTGAAGGCAACGGGCGTGCCAATGGACGCGCACCTGGCATGCAAGCCCGTGCACGGCGGATCTCACACTTCTCTAACACCAGGCACCCCACCCCCGAGCGTCCCCCGGTGAGCAGTCCCATCACTCACCGGAGACCGACCATGCGCTACCTCGTCCTGACCGCCGCCGTCGCGTTCGCGGCCGCGTGCGGCGACACCACGTCACCGACCACCTCGTCGATAATCGCCGAGGACGTCGCGGCCCACGGCCGCACCGACCTTCGCAGGGCTCGTGAATCGCTCATCACCGCCGGGAACGAGGTGTCCGCAGCGATCGGCGAAGACGGCGTAGCCGCGGGACTCGGTGACGCCCTCGCTGCAGACGTCATCCTGCTCTCGCCGCGGACACCGGCGATCAGCGGCCGCTCCGAGGCGGCGGCGTTCCTCTCCAATGACCCGATCGCGCCCAGTGCGTTGAGCTGGGAAGTCATCTTCGCCGATGTCTCGGCCGACGCCCGGCAGGGCTACACCTGGGCCCATGGTAGCGCCACGTTCGACTTCGGCACCGGCCCCACGACGCTGCAGACCTTCTTCCTGACCTACTGGCGCCGGACCGAGAGCGGGGGCTGGAGCATCGCGGCCTTCGTCGTGAACCGCGGCGGGCCGCAGCCGCTCCCGCTGCCCGACGGTTTCGGGACCCCGACCCAGGGGGGAAGTCGCACCTTCCCCCAGACCGATGAGAGCGAGCTGCTGGCGACCGATGCCGCGTTCTCCGCCCTTTCGGTCGAGGACGGCAGCGGTCCCGCCTTCGAGCACTTCGCCGCCCCCACCGCGATCGCGGCAGGCGCGACGCTGATCTTCGGACCTGAGGCCATCGGCCAGGACTTCACCGGTGGTCCGAACGACGTGGTGCGCTGGGAGCCGCGGTTCGTGGACGTCGCCGGAAGCGGCGATCTGGGCTTCACCGTGGGTGACGCCACCTTCGAGCTCGAGGGCATCCCTCCGTTCTACACCAAGTACCTCACCGTCTGGCGGCGGATGAATGACGGGCAGTGGCGCTTTGTGGCCGACCTCGGCAACAGCCGGCCGGCGCCCGCCCCTTGAGCGTTGACGGTTCTCTGACGCCCGGGTGCCGCGCAGCGGCGCTCGGGCGTCTCCTTCATGCATGACCGCTCCTGCGCCTGTCCTCGACAGCCCCGCCGAGGTCCGCCCGGCCCGGCTCCAGGACCTCGTCGGCCTCGGCCGGCTGTTCCTGGCCAGCCTCGGTTTCTGGACCGCGGTCGGGCTGGTGTTCGCGGGGCAGTTCGCGCTGATGCAAGTCGGAAGCGTCCACCGGATGCCGCTGCACCAGCTCGTCGTGGGCGAGCTGACGAGCTGGGTCCCCTGCGCCCTGCTCACGCCGGCGATCGTGGCCGCCGCGCTGCGGGTCCGTGCGGCCGGACTGTCGCTCCCGCGGGTGCTCCTCCTCCATGTCATCGGCGCGGGGCTCTTCGTCGCCGTCGGCGGCGCACTGATGGGCTCGGTGGAGAACCTGCTCCCCTGGACGCCCTCCGAGACCGCGCTGTCCGCCGCCGGCTCGGGCATCCTCCGCTATCTCGGCCCCGATCTCCTGATCTACTGCCAGGTCGTCGCCGCGACCGAGGCCTTCGCCCACGCCTGGGAGTCGCGCCGCCGCGGGATCGCCGCGGCCACCTACGCCCGCCAGCTCGCCGAGGCGCGGCTGCACGTGCTGAGCGCCCAGCTCCAGCCGCACTTTCTGTTCAACACCCTGCACGCGATCTCCGCCCTGATCTACGAGGACCCCCCGCGGGCCGAACGGCTGCTCGCGCGCCTCAGTGAGATGCTGCGGTTGACGCTGCGGAGCGGCACGCGGGTGGAGACCACACTGGAGGAGGAGCTGGCGCTGCTTCGCCGGTATGCGGAGATCCAGGAGGCGCGCTACGGCGAGCGGCTGCGGGTGGCGTTCGAGGTGGAGCCGGGCGTTCGCGGCGCGATGGTCCCGCGCCTGATCCTTCAGCGGCTGGTCGAGAACGCCATCCGGCACGGAATTACCCGCCGGATCCGGCCGGGCCGGGTGGACGTTCGCGCGTGGGAGGGAGATGGGCGTCTGCATCTCGCGGTGTGCGACGACGGCGTGGGACTTCCCAAATCGCTGCGCGAGGGCGTCGGCCTCGGCATCACCCGGGCCCGGCTGCTGCAGCTGTATGGAAAGGAGCAGCGGGTGGACCTGAGATCGCCGCCGGGCGGCGGTGCGGTGTGCGCGCTCTCGATACCGCTGCGGCTGGCGGACGCTCCGGATACTACCCGATGACCGCACCCGCGATCCGCGCCCTCATCGTCGACGACGAGCCGCTCGCGCGGGCCCGCCTCCGGCAGCTGCTCGCCCGACATGCGGACATGCAGGTGGTCGCCGAGTGCGACGAAGGCGGGGAGGCGGTGCGGACGATCGCCCGCGCGCACCCGGACGTGGTCTTCCTGGACATCGAGATGACCGAGACCAGCGGGATGGACGTGGCGGCGGGACTCGCGGGCGCGCCGCTCCCCGCGGTCGTCTTCGTCACCGCGCACGAGCGCTACGCGCTGGAGGCCTTCGACGTCCGGGCGCTGGACTACCTGCTCAAGCCGTTCGAGGAAGAGCGCTTCCGCGCGACGCTCGACCGGGTGCGCGCGTGGACCGCCGCGGTCCGGAGCCGGCGCTCCCACGAGCACCTCGTCGCCATCTTGCGCGAGCTGTCGGACACGCCGGTGGAAGAGCTGGAGCGGCTTCGTGCGCCCGCGATGCCGCTCCGGTTCGCGGACCTCGAGCTCGACCCGGCGACCCGCGACGTGCGGCGAGGGGGACGGGAAGTAGCACTCCGACCGAAGGAGTACGAGCTGCTGCGCGCGCTGGTCGCGCGCGGCGGCGCGGTGGCAAGCCGCCGAGAGCTGCTGGGCGAGGTGTTCGGGTACCGGAACGACGTGAACAGCCGGACGGTGGACACCCACATCGCCGTGCTTCGGCGCAAGCTCGGCCACCGTCCGGACGAGCCGGGGTACATCCTTACGGTGGCGAAAGCGGGATATCGCCTCCTGTCACCCTGAGCACAGCGAAGGGGGCCATGTTCGGATATGGCCCCCTTCACTTCGTTCGTGACAATTCCCCGACCTACACGTTGCTCAGCGCGTGGACGTTGCCGTCGGGATCCTTGAACCACGCGTTGCGGATCCCGCCGGAGACGTGGATATCCCCCTCTCGTACGGTGTCCGGGAGCTGGTAGTGCTCGAAAGTCACGCCCTTTGCCTTGAGCGTCTCCACCGCGGCTTCCAGTTGATCGCCCACCGTCCAGGTGAGCGCAGTGGCCCGATTGGTCCCGGCGTACTGCGAGGGGTACACGACGAA
>DATLHD010000283.1:0-3525 GCA_035540075.1 Gemmatimonadales bacterium | reverse complement strand
GCTACCTCGGGGGAAGGGGTGGTCTCGGCATAGTGACAGGCGGCGAGAGTGCTTCCGACGGGCCGGAGCGTCGGCTCCTCGGCGCCGCAGCGCTCGCTCCTGAGCGGGTGGCGGTGATGTACGCGGGCCAGATCGTGGAGGAGGCCCCGACCGAGCGCCTGTTCGCCCGTCCCTCGCACCCGTACACGCAAGGACTGTTCGCCTCGATTCCGCGTATCACGGGGCCGATCGGGCGACTCTCTCCGATCGGCGGCAGCGTGCCGGCGCCGGGCGCCTGGCCCGGCGGCTGCCGGTTCCGTCCCCGCTGCCCCAGGGCGTTCGAGAAGAGCGAGACGATGCCGCCGCTCCTGCCGGTGGGCCTAGACCATCGGATGCGCTGCTGGCTCGCCGAGCGGGGGCGGGAGTGACGCTGCTCCAGGTGCGGGACCTGGTGAAGCACTACCACGCGGGCGGGCTCTTCCGTGCCCCCGCGCCGCCGGTGCGTGCGGTCCGAGGAGTCTCCTTCGACATCGGACAGGGCGAGACGCTCGCGCTGGTGGGCGAGTCGGGGTGCGGGAAGTCGTCGGTGGGGCGGACGGTGCTCCGGCTGCAGGAGCCGACCGCGGGCAGCGCGACGTTCGAGGGGATCGATCTCTTCGCGTTGGACCGGGTCGCGCTCCGGAAGATGCGACGGCGGATGCAGATCATCTTCCAGGACCCCTACTCCTCGCTCAACCCGCGGATGACGGTCGGAGGGGCGATCGCGGAGGGAATGGAGATCCACCGGCTCGCGACCGGCAAGGAGGTCGGCCGACGGGTCGGCGCCCTCCTCGAGGAAGTGGGGCTCGATCCGGGTTACGGGACGCGCTATCCCCACGAGTTCTCCGGTGGACAGCGGCAGCGCATCGGCATTGCCCGCGCGCTTGCGGTCGAACCCTCGTTCATCGTGTGCGACGAGCCGGTCTCCGCGCTGGACGTGTCGGTGCAGGCGCAGGTGCTCAACCTCCTGGCCGATCTTCAGCGGGACCGCGGCCTCTCGTACCTCTTCATCGCCCACGACCTGGCAGTGGTGCGGCAGATCGCGCACCGTGTCGCGGTCATGTACCTCGGCAGGATCGTGGAAGAGGGTCCCACCGAAGCCCTCCTCCGCGCCCCGCGCCATCCCTACACCGTCGCCTTGCTGTCCGCGGTGCCGGAGCCCGATCCAGAGCGCCAGCGCGCCCGGATCGTGCTGGGTGGAGACCTGCCGAGTCCCAGTCATCCGCCCCCGGGTTGTCCTTTCCACCCCCGCTGCTTCCACCCGCTCAGGAGCGAGCGCTGCCGCGCCGAGGAACCGACGCTCCGGCCCGTGGGAACCACTCTCGCCGCCTGTCACTATGCCGAGACCACCCCTTCCCCCGAGATGGCGGCCGCGGCCGTGTCGCCCGCGGCGCCGGAGGGGTGAGCGCAGTCACGGTCACTCGAGCCCCGCGACGCCATCATGAAGATGCACTCAACGACGAGGTTGACATGAGCGATCGCAAGGACCTGGCGACCGAGGGAGCGGAGGACCGCCTCGAGGGCACCGGTGACGTGATCGAAGGCCGGATCCGCAACGCCGTCGGCGGCGCGACCGGCAATACCAGCGAGCAGGTCAAGGGCAAGGCGAAGGAGCTCGGGGGCAAGATGAAGAAAGCGATCGGCAAGCTGAAGCAGAACGCCGATCCCAACCCGGGCGTCGACGAGGCCTGACCGATCCGCGCAATCGAAGTGCGAAGGGCTCCGGGGTGTACCCGGAGCCCTTCGCGTGTTCGCGCTGGCGAATTCGGGAGCGCGCTGTACCTTGGGGCATCACTACCATCCCACCGTCCAACCGGCACCAGATGTTGCTGGTCGCCGTCAACCGGGCCGCCGCGTTCCACGTGGCGGCCCGCTGGGTGCTGCATGACCTCCGGAGCCCGGCGCAGTCGCTGATGCTGATGGCGGATCTCATCGCGGAGCCGAGCGAGGATCTCGAGGACACCCTGCGGGAGGCCTGCGCGAACCTGGGACGCTCGCTGGAGCTCCTCGGGCGGGTAGTGCACCCACTGACAACGGATCAGATCGGCCCTCTCTCGGTGGCCGAGCCGATCACGTTCGTCGCGGATCTGCACCGGGCAGGACGGACCCACGCACGCGTCGAGCTCGACGTGACTCCCGCGCTGCCGCCCGCGGTCGGCGTCGCACGCCACCTGGAGCACGCGCTTCTCAACCTGCTCCTTTATGCCGGCGAGACGCCTTGGCCCAGCGAGCCCGGGGTGATCCGGATCAGCGCCAGACTCGATGGCGATCGCGTGCTGATCGTCCTCGGCTGGGACGGTCCACCGGTTCCGCCGGAAGTCGAGGCGGGGCTGTTCGAGCTTCCCGCCGACGTGTCGCCGCTGGAGCGGCCGCTCACCATCGGGGTCCCGATCGCGCGGGTGGTAGTCGAGCTCGCCGGCGGCACCCTCACCTACTCGGCGGACGACGGGCCCGGTCCGTGCTTCCTGCTCGCGCTTCCGCTGTGGCGCCGCAGGTAGGGCCGATCAATCCCCCGACGCAGCTCTGCGGGCGTTGAGCCTGTTGCGGAGGGTGCGCTCGCTGATGCCGAGCAGGCGCGCGGCGCGGGTGCGATTGCCGCCGGTGGCGGCCAGCGCACGCTCGATGGCCAGCCGCTCGATCACGTCGAGGTTGTAGTCCACGATCTCGCCGGCGTCCTGGATCCGCAGATCGAAATCCGCGGGGCGCAGCGCGTTGCCGCGGCACAGGAGCACGGCGCGGTCGACCGCGTTGGCCAGCTCGCGCACGTTTCCGGGCCAGGGATAGCGCAACAGTACCTCGAGCGCCTCCGGTGGGATCGTGGGGGCGGGGTGGTCCTGCAGCTGGGCGGCGCGGAGCGCGAAATGGCGGGCGAGCCGGGGGATGTCGTCGATCCGCTCTCGCAGCGCCGGAGCGCGAAGAGGCAGGACGTTTAACCGATCGTAGAGATCCCCGCGGAACCGACCCGCCAGCACCTCCGCCTCCAGATCGCGGTTGGTCGTCGCGATCAGGCGCACCTCCAGCTCCAGGTCCTGGACCACCGTCAGCAGTCTGGCCTGGAGGTCGGCACGCAGGCGCGCGATCTCGTCCAACAGGAGCGTACCGCCGCGAGCCTGCTCGAAGGCACCGGATCCTTCCTGCCCGAAGAGCGCGTTCTCCACGAGTCCCTCGGGGACGGCAGCGCAGTTCACGGTGACGAACGGCCCGTCCGCCCGTGGCCCTCGATCGTGGATGGCGCGGGCGAAGAGCTCCTTGCCGGTCCCCGGCTCTCCCTGGAGGAGCACCGGAGCCCTCGACGCGGCGACCGTGGTTACCAGGTCCATGGCGCGGCGGAAGGCCTCGCTGTCGCCCACCAGCACATGCCGGCCGCGAATCTTCACCAGCTCGCGCCGCAAGGCGCCATTCTCACGTCGTAGCCGAGCCAGCTCCAGCGCGCGATGCACCGCAACCTCCAGGGTCTCGACCCGAATCGGTGCGGTGAGATAGTCGATGGCAGCTGATCCGATGGAC
>DATLHD010000282.1:0-3471 GCA_035540075.1 Gemmatimonadales bacterium | reverse complement strand
GGCGTGGTCGCCGGACGGGGCACGAAGTCGGCGCGGGGCTGGGGCCGCAGCGTAGTGTCGGTGGCGGGCCGCGGCAGTACGCTGGCGACGCTGAGGGTCACCGTCTGGCCGGGAAGCGAGTCCACGCGGCCATCGGCGGCGAGCAGGAGCGGCCCGGGGATCTGCAGCGTGTGGCTGCCGGTCCGCCAGATCGCAAGGGGATAGGCGATCTCCGCCCGGCCCTCCCCGAGGGTGACGCGCGGCGGGCCGAGGAGCTCGACGGGATCGTCGGCCTGCCAGTCCGCGAGGCGGAGGGTCCGTCCAGGTGGAAGGTCCACGCTCCGGATGACCCAGATGGTGTCACCCACCGTGGGCGGCCCGTGCTGGGTCACCATCATCCCCGATGGATCCGCTTCGCCCGCCGGGCGAATGCGCGGCGCAGCGGGAGCGCGTAGTCGCGACCGGTCTCGAGCGGCACCTCGTCGGCCCCTACCGAGGCCAGGGTGCGGCTCCGCTCCTCCCGGCGGTGGGCGGCCAGGGCGGAGACTCGGTTCCGAACCTCACGGCTGCCGGTATCCACCAGCACCCGCCGCCCCGATTCGGCGTCGAGCATCTCGATCCAGCCGGCGTCGGGGAGCCGGTGCTCGCGCGGGTCGTCCACCGTGATCGCCACCACCTCGTGGCGCGCGGCGAGCCGGCGGAGGGGGCGCTCCCACCCGTCGGCGATGAAATCGGAGAGGACGACGACGATGCTGTGATGGCGGAGCAGGCGGCTGGCGTAGGAAAGGCTCGCCCCGAGGTTGGTGCGCCGGCCGACCGGCTCGAAGGCGACCAGATCGCGGATGACGCGCAGGGCGTGCCGACGTCCCTTGCGCGGCGGAATCACCCGCTCCACCTGGTCGGCGAAGAGCAGGGCTCCGACGCGGTCGTTGTGGTACGCTGCAGCGAGCGCCAGCACCGCGGCGACCTCGACGGCCAGCGCGGCCTTGGTGACCGGCTCGCCGAAGCGGGTGGATCCCGATTGGTCCACCAGCAGCATGAGGGTGAGCTCGCGCTCCTCGGTGAACGTCTTCACGTAGGGGCTTCCGAGCCGGGCCGAGACGTTCCAGTCGATCGAACGGAAGTCGTCCCCCGGCTCGTACGCGCGGACCTCGGCGAACTCCATGCCCTGCCCCCGGAACACCGACCGGTACTCGCCGGCGAAGAGGGTGCCGACCAGGCCCCGCGTACGGAGTTCGATGGCCTTCACCTGTTTCAGGATTTCGGGAGTGATCATGGAAGGTGCCTTGTTACGGCACCCTCACCGCGCCAAGTACCTTCGCCACGACGTCGTCGGTGGTGAGGTCTTCGGCCTCCGCCTCGAAGGTGAGGACGATGCGGTGTCGGAGGACATCGGGGGCGAGCGCACGGACGTCCTCGGGAACCACGTAGTTGCGTCCGCGGAGGAACGCGTGGGCCCGTGCCGCCTGCGCCAGCGCGATCGAGGCGCGGGGCGAGCCGCCGAAGGCGACCAACGGCTTCAGCTCGAGCAGCCCGACGCTGCCGGGATCCCGGGTCGCACGGACCAGGTCCACGATGTAGTCCACGACTTTCTGATCGATGTACAGGTCGGCGATCGCGGCGCGGGCCGAGAGGATGGCGCCCGGCTGCAGCAGCCGCTCGACCGGAATCTCCTGTCCCCCGCTCATCCGCAGGAGGACCTCCTTCTCCTCGTCCCGGCTGGGATAGCCGACCCGGACCTTGAGCATGAAGCGGTCGAGCTGGGCTTCGGGGAGCGGGTAGGTGCCCTCATTCTCGATCGGGTTCTGGGTGGCCAGCACCATGAACGGCTCGTCCAGCGGAAAGGTGGTGCCGCCGATGGTGACCTGGTGCTCCTGCATGGCCTCGAGCAGCGCGGCCTGGACCTTCGCCGGCGCCCGGTTGATCTCGTCGGCCAGAATGATCTGAGCGAACAGCGGGCCCTTCTTGACGTGGAACTCCTGGGTCTTCTGGTTGAAGACCATGGTGCCGATGAGATCGGCGGGCAGCAGGTCGGGCGTGAACTGGATGCGGGAGAACGAGGCGTGAACGATCTCGGAGAGGGTGCGCACCGCCAGGGTCTTGGCCAGCCCCGGAACGCCCTCCAGCAGGATGTGTCCCCCGGTCATGAGGCCCACCAGCAGCCGCTCGACCATCGCATCCTGCCCGACGATCCGCTTGGATACCTCCTTGAGGATACGAGGGACCGGCAGCGTCTCCGCTGGCATCTCCGTCAGCTTCGGCGCGCTCACGCTCGAGGGCTCCTGGGGTTGGATGGGGGAAAGATAGTCGGGACAATGTCATCCCGAGCGCAGCGAGGGGTCCTGCCCGCAGGTCCCGTGCCCGCGCTCGCAAGATCCCTCGCTGCGCTCGGGATGACATGCCACCCTGGCACCGGACGCCCTGCTGCGGCCATCGGTTTCACTCGTCGCCGCCGGGCTCCATGCGCACCGCCTTGTACAGCCCCGCTTCCTCCTTCGGCGTGAGCGGACGGTAGCGCCCCACCGGCAGATCGCCCAGACGGACAGGTCCGTAGGAAAGCCGCGCGAGACGGTCCACCCTCAGTCCCATGGCCTCCGCCCACCGGCGCACGATGCGATTTCGACCCTCGGTCAGCGCCACGTCGAGGATGCTCCGGCCTTCGCTGCCCGGCCGCACACGCACGTCAGTAGTGACGACCGGTCTCCCGTCCACCAGCACCCGCTTCCGCACTGCGTCGGCGATCTCCGCGGTGGGAAGGCCGTGCACCAGCGCGGTATACCGCCGGGAGACATGGTAGCGCGGATGGGTGAGCCGATGGACCGCCTCACCGTCGGTCGTGAGGAGCAGCAGGCCCGTGGTATTGACGTCGAGCCGGCCCACGTAGGTGAGCCCGGCGGCATCGGGAATGAAATCGAAGACGGTGCGGCGACCCTGCTCATCGTCGGCGGTGGTGACCACGCCCATCGGCTTGTGAAAGGCGAGCCAGCGACGCTCCAGCTGTCGGACGGACCGGCCGGAGACGGTGATCTTCTGCCTCTCCGGATCCACCTTCATGCCCAGGGTGGCGACGGCGCCGTCCACCCGCACCTTCCCATGCTCGATCAACTCTTCGGCGGCCCGGCGGGAGGCGACTCCGGCGCGGGCCAGCGCCCGCTGGAGCCGCATCTCCGTCACGATTCCGCCTCCACGTATGCCGCAGTGTCGTCGTCGTCTCCCTCGGAGACGGCTCGGTGCGAATGAAGCGCGATGGTGAGCTCTTCGGCGCGCGGCAGATCGGAGAGGTCCTTGAGGCCGAGCAGCTCCAGAAACATGGGGGCGGTGCCGTAGAGCAGCGGACGGCCGAGGGCCTCACTCCGGCCCACGACTTCGATCAGGCCGCGCTCCTGGAGCGAGCGCAGCACGCCGCCGGCCGAAACCCCGCGGATCTCCTCGATCTCGGCGCGTCCCACCGGCTGCCGGTAGGCGATGACCGCGAGGGTCTCCAGCGCGGCG
>DATLHD010000281.1:0-3658 GCA_035540075.1 Gemmatimonadales bacterium | reverse complement strand
GCCCGCGGTCGGGCGCGGCTCGATCTCCTCGTGCGACCGAAGCCGAACCGCTATTTCCCACCGGTGGAGCTTCGCGAGGACGACTTTCTCTCGGGGTACGTGGTGCCCGCGCTGGCCGCGACGGCGTCGGGTCGTGCCTGCACGGCGGGTCGCTGCGTCGAAGTGCGCGACGCACCGGCGTACCACGACCACAACTGGGGCGTCTGGCGCGATGTCACCTGGGAGTGGGGCGCCGCGCAAGGGGAGCGGGTGAGCCTGCTCTACGGAGGTGTGTACGGTCCTGGCGAGGCGGGCAGCTCACCTTTCTTTCTCACCCTCGTGGACTCGCTTGGCGTGCGTCGGGTGCTGCGGTTCGGACGGATCGACTACCGCGGCGGCCGCGCGGCGGACGGCCTGCCGGGCGCTCGCGCTCCCGAACGGTTCACCCTGCTGGCCACCTGGGAGGCCGACACCGTGAGGCTGTCGGTGCAGGTGGACCACGCCCTTGCAAGCGTGGCGAGCGCGTCGACTTACCGCCGCACATTTCTCCAGATGTGTGGCCACTTCGAGCTCGAGGGCAAGGTCTTGGGGGAGTCGCTGCAGGACCGCGGGCAGGGGTTCTTCGAGACCTATCTCTCCCAGTAGATTGGGTCATTCCATGAGTGACACTCTCCAGCGCCTGACCTCCGCGCTCGGCGATCGCTACGCCCTCGAGCGCGAGATCGGCGCCGGGGGAATGGCCACGGTCTTCCTCGCCCGCGACCTGCGCCACGGCCGTCCCGTCGCCATCAAGGTAGTCCGCCCCGAGCTCAGCGGCGCCGATGGGATCGCCCGCTTCCTCCGTGAGATCGAGCTCGCCGCCCGGCTCCAGCATCCCAACATCCTTCCGGTCTTCGACTCCGGCGCCATCGACGACGGCAGCGGAGGCAGGACGCCGTACTTCGTCATGCCCTTCGTGCAAGGCGAGACGGTGCGGGCTCGACTGGGACGGGAGCGACAGCTGCCGGTGGAGGACGCGATCACGCTTGCCACCGAGGTCGCCGATGCCTTGGCCTACGCCCACGCGAACGGCGTCGTCCACCGCGACATCAAGCCGGAGAACATCCTGCTGAGCGGCGGCCACGCCATGGTGGCGGACTTCGGCGTGGCCAAGGCGCTCGCGACGGGGCAGCTGCCCGAGGCGCAACCTGCCGGTGATCCATCCGCGCTGACCCAGGTCGGCTTCGCCATCGGCACGCCGAACTACATGGCGCCCGAGCAGGCCCCCGGCCGGGACGAAGTGGACGCGCGAGCCGACCAGTACAGCCTCGGCTGCGTGCTCTACGAGATGCTCGCCGGGACGGCGCCGTTCGCCGGCGGAAGCGCCCAGTCGGTGGTGGCGCGCAATATGACGGCTCCGCGCCCCCACGTGGGCAAGGTCCGGCGCGAGGTGCCCGACCCGCTGGAGGACGTCATCATCCGCGCGATGGCGATCGAGCCCGCGGACCGCTTCCCGGACATGGCAGCCCTCGCCGCCGCCCTGCGCCAATCCCGGGAGAGCGCACGGCCAGGGCGGAGGACCGTGATGGCCGTGATCGCGGCGGCCGCCATCGCCGCGGGCGCGGCGGGTGCGGTCGCCTGGCTCGCCACCAGACCGACCGCCGTCGCGGTAACCGAACAAGCCGAGCGGATCGCCGTGCTGCCCTTCACCGCCTCGGGTCCGGGCGTGGAGGTGCTCGGAGAGGGAATGGTGGACCTGCTCACGACCAACCTGCAGGGTGTCGGCGGCATCCAAGTGGTGGACCCCCGGCTGGTGCTCAAGCGGTGGGGGCGGAAGGACCCGGACGAGGAGAGTGGCGCGGAGGAGGCCCTCGATCTCGGACGTGAGCTCGACGCCGGCTCGGTCGTGACGGGGAGCGCGGTGTCCGCCGGCGGACGCGTGCGACTCGCCGCGGACCTGTACGCAGTCGCCGGTGGTGAGCGCCTTGGCCGCGCCCAGGTGGACGGCCCCGCCGACAGTATCCTGCCGCTGGTGGATCGACTCAGCGTAGCGCTGCTGCGCGACGTGTGGCGGTCACGCGAGCCGATGCCCAGCCTCGACCTCGGCTCGCTCACCACCGACTCCATCGCCGCCCTGCGGGCCTACCTCCAGGGCGAGCGCTACTATCGGCGCTTCGCCCTGGACTCGGCGCTCGCCCAGTACACCAGAGCGGTGGAAGTGGACTCGACCTTCGCGCTGGCCCATCTCCGCCGCGCGCTGGTCATCGGTTGGACCGGCGGCTACGGCAGTCCGGCCTCGGTCCAGGCGGCGGATGCGGGATTCCGTTACGCCGAGCGCTTGCCGCCGCGAAGCCGCCGACTGCTGGCGGGCTACCAGGCCTTTCAGGAGGGCTCCAGCCGCGCCATCGACTCGATGCGGGCATACGTGAACGACTATCCCGCCGACCTCGAGGGGTGGTACTTCTATGGCGAGGCCCTTCATCACCTTGTCGAGATCGAGCCCCGCAGCCCGGACACGGTCCTCGCGGCCTTCGACCGCGTGATCGCGGGCGACTCCACCAGCACGCCCGCGGTGGTGCATCCGCTCGAGATAACGCTGACCTACAGGGACAGCACCCGGTTTAACCGCTATCTCCAGGTGTTCGCCCGGACGGCCCCTCGCGCCCGGGTGGCAGCCCACCAAGTCGCGGCGGAGCTGGTCTGGGGGCCCCCGCCTTCCGAGAGCGATCTCCGCGCCGCGGTCCTGGCCGTACCGCACATCGCCTTCTTCGTGGTCGTGGCGGCGTACCGGAACGAAGCCGTGACCTCGGACAGCATCCTCGACCTCAGGCGCCGCCTGTTCGCGGCGCTCCCCTCCAGCTCCCCGGTGCGGCGCTTCGAGCCGTTCGACCGCGGGTTCATGCTCGTGGGCCTCGGGCGTCTCCGCGAAGCGAGGGCCCTCGTCGACACGGTGGCCGCGATCTCACCCGGGGCGGCGGCCGGTCTGCTCGGCTGGCCAGTGGCGCTCGGCCTGGCTCCGTCGTCCGCCGACGGGACAAGGATTGACTCCCTCCTGGCCCAGGACAGGTCGGAGAACGAAACCCCACAGATGGCGGCCTTCGTGGACGCCATGCGGGCCGTGGTGCGGGGTCGGACCGAAGACGCGGTGGCCCGGGCGAGCGACGCGATCCGGGCTCCCATTTCCACCGAGGACTCCACGATATCTCGCGGACTCCTCCGCGCGGCGATCGGCTGGGCCCGACTGGTCCAGGGCGACACCACCACCGGGATCTCCGACCTGCGAACCGGTCTGTCGGTGACCGGGGGTCCTCAGGGCGCCGCGAGCACTTTCCTGCGCTTTCAGCTCGCCTTGGCATTGTCGGCGGATCCGCGCACCCGCGCGGAAGGAATCACCCACCTGCGGTACGGCTTCAGCGGAACGGCCTTCTCCCTGCTCCCACTCACCTACCTGGCCCTGGGACGCACCTACGAGGCCGCCGACAAGCCGGACTCAGCCGCGTTGGCCTACGGCCGCTTCATCCGGCTCTGGGACAAGGCCGACCCCGAGCTCCAGGGCCGCGTCTCCGAAGCGCGGGAAGCGCTCGCGCGTCTCACCGCGGAACCCCGCTGACCGTTAACGCTCTCCAACTGTCCTCGTCCTAACGGCATAGAGGCCTCGCCGGAGGACGCTTCGGGAACACTCTCCCAAGCTAAGTGGTTG
>DATLHD010000280.1:0-3279 GCA_035540075.1 Gemmatimonadales bacterium | reverse complement strand
CTCGGTACGGATGGTGCTCAGCGCCTCGAGGTGGGCCTCGCTCGCCTGCGCGGTGAGGATGACGAACTCCCGGACGCCTGCCCCGTCTTCCCAGGACTCGATAAGTTCGTTCATGACACGGTGCAATGTGCGATGCCGCAGAGCGGCGCCTCCCGACTGGGGGCGGGAGACGGCGTGCACCCCGAATTCGACGGTCGGTGCCCGCAGCACGGTGAAGGCGGCCGAGAGATCGTCGGCGAGGTGCTCGACGATGATCGTGTCGCAGCCGAGCGGCAGGTGGGGTCCGTGCTGCTCGGTGGTGCCAACCGGTACGATGAGCGTGGGCCGGCGGGCCAGCAGGTCTCCGATCGCGATCGGAGTCATTTCCTTCATCCGCCAGGGGCGTCCGGGTTGAGTCATCGTCCGCCGTGGTGGCTGGTGTGGGCACTGGCGAGCGTGGTCGCGGCTGCCGAATGGCTGCGGCGGCCCTCGCTCCCGTGGGTGGTGGTCGGCGCGGTGGCCGTCGTAGCGTGCCTGGTGGCGCTCGCCCCCTGGCCCCGCTGGCGACACCGGGGCCTCTCCGCTGTGCTCGTGGGGCTGATCGCGACGATCGCCGTCACGCAGGCACGCTTGACGGCGATCGAGACCCGGTGGGCGGAGCAGCGCGAGCGGCGGGTCGAGGCCGCGTCCAGACGGTTGGACGGCGATCTGCACCAAGCCTTGCACCAGGCCGACCGACTCGCCCAATCCGCCCTGGCCGCGCCGCGCGACGATCGGGCCGCTGCGCTCCGGTTGATCGAACGGCTGGTGCCGACGGGCGGGACCGAGGTCAGCGTCGTGCTGTTCGATCCCGAGGGCGATCCGTGGGCCTGGGCCGGCCGCCACCGTCTCCCACCGGTCGCCGAAGGCGACTCCCTCGGAGCGCGGGCCACTGGATATTACGTCGTGCTCGAGGCGCGGCGCCACTCCGCCGACGGGCGCACCGCCGTGGCCGGTGTGCTGGTGTGGGCCCATCCCGCGGTCCCCGACCGCGCTCGCAGTCTCGCGGAGCGGTTTCGCGAGAGCACCGAGGTCGGGCTCGCAGTGTACCCTCCCGGCACCGCGCCGGACAGCGTGGACGTCTTCGACTACGAAGAGCCGACCACCGCGGGGCGCCGCCTGCTCTTCAGCGTTCAACCGATCCCGCCGGAGCAGGGCACCGCCAAGCAACGCGTGTTCGCCGGTGGGAGCCGCCTCGCGATCTGGATGATCCTGATCGCCGCGGGGCTGACGCTCTCCTTCACCACGTCCCCTGTCCAGCGCTTCGCGGTTCTTGCGGCACTCCTGTGGGTCGCAGTGCGCGCCCCGGTCGGTGGCGCGCTCCGGCTCCAGCCGTTCTTCTCTCCGGCAACCTTTTTCCGCCCCTTGCTCGGACCGCTCTCGGGATCCGCAGGCGCGCTGGCGCTCGCGGGTGCCTTGCTCACCATCACGGGCGTGTGGCTCTGGCGGCGGCAGCTCCGTCGCCGTTGGTACGGGGTCGCCCTCGGGTCGCTGCTGCTCCTCGCGGCTCCCTATCTCATCAGCAGCCTGGGCCGCGGGATCACCCCGCCGGCGGGCGGCGTGTCGGTGCCGCTCTGGCTCGGCTGGCACTTTGCCATCCTGCTCTCGTCCACGGCCCTGATCCTGCCCACGGCGGCGCTGTTCCGCGGGTCCGATGCCGAGAACGCCCCGGTGGCGTGGATCGCGGGCGGAGTCGTGATCGCGTTGGCGGCGACGACGATCGGCGTGCTGGTCTGGAGCCCGCGAGGCGGGTGGCCGGATTGGTACACGTTCCTGTGGACGCCGGCACTGTTCCTCGTGGCGATGCCCGCCCCGCGGTGGGCCGCGATCAGCGGCATCGCCCTGGTGGCCGGCAGCGCCGGTGCGCTCGTTACCTGGGGTGCCGAGCTCAGCGGGCAGATCCAGGTCGCCGAGCGCGACATCGCGAGGCTCGGCGACGAGCCCGACCCCCTGGCCGTTCCGCTGCTGGAGCGCTTCGCCGAGCAGGTGATGGATGCACCGGCGCCGGCCTCGGGCACGGAGATGTACGCGCTGTGGCGCGGCTCCACCCTGGGCGATCAAGGCTACCCCTCGCAGCTGGCGCTCTGGACCAGCAACGGCTCGCTGATCGAAGAGCTGGCGCTCGACTCGCTCGATCTGCCGCTGTCGCTTCTGTCCACCATGGTGCGCGAGCTCGATCCGGATGAGTCGCAACGGGTCGCGCAGGTCGCGCGCGTGCCGGGAGTGCACTACGTCCTCATGGTGCGGCTGGGTGAGGATGAGGTGCTCACCGCCGGAATCGGCCCCCGGTCGCAGCTGGTGATCCCCGGTCGGGTCGGCCGCCTGCTTCAGCCGGGCCGAACCGGGTCGCCGTTGTACCGGCTCACACTTTCACCGCCGGCCGGATCGTCCGCCGGGCTTCCCCGGCCGCGCTGGCGTCGGGAGGGCTGGGTAGTACGCAACGAGTATCCCCTGGTGTTGCCCGGAGGAGCCCGTGTGGTGCACGCTGCGGTCGACCTTCGCGGTCCGGTCCCGCTGCTCGTGCGGGGGGTGCTGGTCGTGTTCCTCGACGCGGCTGTGCTGGGCGCCCTGTGGTTGCTGGCCGAGCTGGTCTCCGGTGGTCGTCCGCCCCGGCCCCGGTGGAGAAGTCTGTCGCGCTCCTTTCGCATCCGGCTCGCGGCCACGCTGGCCTCTTTCTTTATCGTCCCGGCGGTCGGCTTCGCGGCGTGGAGCTTCAATCGCCTGACCGACGAGGTCCAGCGGAGCCGGGATCTGCTCATCACTCAGACGCTCCGGGATGCGGCCATCACGGCGGGCGGATCACTGCGCGTGGCGGACGACGCGCTGGAAGAGCGGTTGCGCGAGCTGAGTCGGCGCATCGACGCGGACCTCGGGCTCTACGAGGGCGGGCTGCTCGCCGGATCGAGCACCCCGGTCCTGGAGGATCTCGGCGTCATGCCGGTGCTCATGGATCCCGGAGCCTTCGTCGCGCTTGCCCTTGAAGGGGAGCTGGAGCTCACCCGGGAGGGTGCGGTCCGCCAGCCGAGCCAACGCGTCGGCTACCGCGTGGTGGAGCCCGGCTTCCCCTCGGATCTGGGAGTGTTAGCGACTCCGCAGCCAGCGGAGGACCCGTCCCTAGCCGTCCGACGTCTCGACCTCGCGCTGGTGCTGCTCCTGGCCACGCTCCTGGGTGTCGCGGCTGCGCTGGCCGGCGCGGGCCGCGCCTCGCGGGCGCTCTCACGGCCCGTGGCCGAGCTCCGCCGCTCGGCCACGGGCCGTGAG
>DATLHD010000279.1:0-3732 GCA_035540075.1 Gemmatimonadales bacterium | reverse complement strand
GCCATGGGCCTCATCAAGGAAGGCGACAAGGTCGCTATCCTCACCGACATCCTGGGCTCCGAGGATCACCTCGGCGACATGGACTTCAAGGTCGCCGGCACCGAGCGGGGCATCACCTCGATCCAGATGGACATCAAGATCGAAGGGCTCGACCTCAGGATCATGGAGCAGGCGCTGGAGAAGGCGCGGAAGGGTCGGCTGCACATCCTGAAGGAGATGGCCAAGGCGCTGCCGGGACCGCGCACGGAGCTCTCCAAGTACGCGCCGCGGATCTTCACCATGCAGATCAAGCCGGACAAGATCGGCGACGTGATCGGCCCGAAGGGCAAGACGATCCGGGGCATCCAGGACGCCACGGGCGCCAAGATCAGCATCGAGGACAGCGGGGTGGTCACCATCTCCGCCGTGGGCGGCGAGGCCGGGGAAAAGGCCCGCGCCATGGTCGCCGCGATCACCACCGAGCCGGAGGTCGGCCGCACCTACGAGGGGCCGGTCAAGAGCACCACCGCGTTCGGGGCGTTCGTGGAGATCCTGCCCGGCGTGGAAGGCCTGCTCCACATCAGCGAGCTGCAGCACGGCCGCACCGAGAAGACCGAGGACGTGGTCAAGAAGGGCGACATCGTCCAGGTCAAGCTGCTCGAGGTGGACGAGCGCGGCCGCATGAAGCTGTCCCGGAAGGCGCTGCTTCCCAAGGACTAAGCGCCGCGTGGACACGGATCGTCTCGACGATGGGCTGCACCGCACCGTCTCGCCCAGCGGCCTGGTGGTGTACTCCGAGTCCCTGCCCGGGGTGCGCTCGGCGGCGGTAGGGATCTACCTCCGCACCGCCAGCGCCCACGAGCAGCGGGAGCAGATGGGGATCTCCCACCTGCTGGAGCACATGGTGTTCAAGGGGACCGAGCGGCGGAGCGCCCGAGATCTGGCGCTCGCGCTGGAAGTCCGCGGGGGGAGCCTCGACGCGTACACCGGGCGCGACGCGACCAGCTACCAGGCCCACGTCCTGGACGCGGACCTCCCGCTCGCGGTGGACGTTCTCACCGACCTGGTCCGCCGGCCGTTGCTCCGCGAGAGCGATCTCGAGCCCGAGCGGAACGTCGTGCTCGAAGAGATCAACGGCGTCGCCGACACGCCGGACGATTTCGTCTTCGAGCTCCACGCCGAGACCCTGTGGCCGGCGCATCCGTACGGCTACTCGATCCTCGGCACTCCCGATACCCTCGCTGGGCTCTCGGCCGGCGACCTTCGTTGCCTCCATCAGACGGGCTACTACCGCGGCAACTGCGTGATCGCGGCCGCCGGCAACCTGGAGCACGACCGTCTGCTCGAGGCGCTCGAGGCGGAAGGCTGGTTCGAGGACGCCACCTTGGAACGGGGCCGCCCCCCCGTTGCGCCGGCTCCGGCCCAGCGCGGTGCGACGCGGTGGGAGGAGCGGGACACCGCTCAGACCCACATCGTCTTCGGCACGGACACCTTTCCGCTCCGCGACCCGCGGCGGTTCGCCATCTCGATCCTCACCAACGTGTTCGGCGGCGGGATGTCGAGCCGGCTCTTCCAGCGGGTGCGCGAGGAGCTGGGGCTCGCCTACGCCGTCTTCGCCTACAAGAACTTCCACCAGAGCTCGGGGCAGCTGGGGGTCTACGTCGGCACTCAGACGGCGAGCGCCGACCAGGCGGTGGACGCCATCCGCGCGGAGTACGACCGGATCGCGCGCGAGGGTCTGCCGCCGGACGAGCTCGAGACCGGCAAGCTCCAGCTCAAGGGTCAGATCATGCTGGCGCTGGAGAGCCCGATGGCCCGCATGGGACGGCTCGCGGGCTTCAGCCTGCACGACGATCCGTATCGGCCGCTGGACCGCATGCTCGCGGAGGTCGACGCGGTGACCGCTGACGACGTCTCTGCTGTGGCGGCGGAGTTCTTCCCGCCCGACCGGCAAACCGTTGTTCGACTTGGCCCATCCACCCCTCTGTCACCCAGAACGAAGTGAAGGGGACCATGTGCGGGCATGATCCCCTTCCCTCCGCTCAGGGTGACACTACAGGCGAGGCCCCATGCTGATCGGCGTCCCCAAGGAGATCAAGACCAACGAGAACCGCATCGCTCTCGTGCCTGCCGGCGCCGAGGCGTTCGTGACCGCGGGGCACACCGTGGTCATCGAGCAGGGCGGCGGTCTCGGCAGTGGCTTCCCCGACGAGGCCTACACCGCGGTCGGCGCCAAGATCCTGCCCACGGCCGAGGAGGTCTGGAAGCAGGCCGAGATGATCATGAAGGTGAAGGAGCCGATCGCGCGGGAGTGGCCGCGGATGCGTCGGGGGCAGGTGATCTACACCTACTTCCACTTCGCCGCCGCGGAGGAGCTGACCCGGGCGGTGATCGAGTCGGGCGCGATCGCGGTGGCGTACGAGACGGTCCAGCTTGCCAGCGGCGAGCTGCCGCTGCTGACGCCGATGTCCGAAGTGGCCGGGCGGATGTCGGTGCAGGAGGGTGCCAAGTACCTGGAGAAGGTGTTCGGCGGCAGCGGCATCCTGCTGGGCGGAGTGCCCGGCGTCGCGCCGGGCGAGGTCGTGATCATCGGTGGGGGTGTGGTCGGCATCAACGCCGCGAAGATGGCCGCTGGTCTGGGCGCCCACGTCACCATCCTCGACATCTCGCTCGACCGGCTCCGCTACCTCGACGACGTGCTTCCGGCGAACGTGGACACCGCCTACTCCAACCGCCACAACATTCTGGATGCCATCCGCCGGGCCGACCTGGTCATCGGGGCGGTGCTGCTCCCCGGCGCCAAGGCCCCCCACCTGGTGAAGCGGGCGGACCTGAAGCTCATGAAGCCCGGGTCGGTCATCGTGGACGTGGCGGTGGATCAGGGGGGGTGTGTCGAGACCATCAAGCCCACCACCCACGAGAACCCCACCTACTTCGTGGATGGCATCCTGCACTATGCCGTGGCGAATATGCCGGGCGGAGTTCCGCGGACGTCTACCCTGGCCCTCACCAATGCCACGCTCCCGTATGGACTTAAGCTGGCCAAGCAGGGTTGGCGTGCCGCCTGCAAAGCCGATCCGGCATTGCGGCTGGGGCTGAACGTGGTGGAGGGGAAGGTGGTCTATCCCGGCGTGGCCGAGGCGTTCCAGCTCCCCCTGGCCGACGTCGGTTCCGTCCTCTGATCCCCGTCCTGCTCGCCCGGCTGCCCCACGGCGAGGGCCTGCCGCTCCCCAGCCTGGGCACCCCGGGCTCGGCCGGCTACGACGTGGCCAGTGCCGAGGAGGCAGTCCTGGGGCCGCTCGAGCGGCGGGCGGTCCCGACCGGCTTCATGATGGCGCTCCCCGGGGACTACGAGTGCCAGATCCGCACCCGCTCGGGCCTGGCGCTGAATCACGGCATCATCGTGGCGAACACGCCGGCCACGATCGACACCGACTACCGCGGTGAAGTAAAGGTCATCCTGGTGAACCTGGGCACCGAGCCGTTCACGGTGACCCGCGGGATGCGGATCGCGCAGATGGTGTTCGCCCGCGTGGAGCGGATCGAGTTCCAATCGGTGGCGGAGCTCCCCGCCACCTCGCGCGGCGCGGGAGGGTTCGGCAGCACAGGACGTTAGCAGCGGCGTTCGCTCCCTTGAATGCGGAGACGGCCATTCGTTACCTTAGCAGCCATGCTTCCGACATCGTTTCGATGAAGCTTCCTTCTCTGAATTTCACGTCGTGGCTTCCCGCGAATGAGATCGCGGTGGACCTC
>DATLHD010000278.1:0-5419 GCA_035540075.1 Gemmatimonadales bacterium | reverse complement strand
CTTCGCGGGCAGCTCGTGCACCGGTTGGTCGAGGAACCAGTATTCCCCGGTCCAGGCGTTGTCGAGCATGCCGATGATGCTGAGGAGCGTGGATTTCCCCGCCCCCGAAGGGCCCATGATCGTGACGAACTCCCCCTCGCGAATCTCGAGGTTGATGCGGCGGAGCACGTAGGTCCGGGTCAAGCCGGCTTCGTAGAAGCGATCGAGGTTCGCGAGTCGGATCACGGGTTCACCCTGGTCGAGGGAGGAGAGGTCATTCGCTGCGGAGCGTGTTCACTGGGCGGAGCAGCACCGCGTCCACGAAGCTGAACACCGTCGTCGTGGCGGCAACGCCGAGCGCCAGCGTCAACGTGGCGGCCAGCGTGAGCGCCGGATTGCGGCGCAGTTGCCGCAGGGCGAATCGCAGGTCCAGGCTCATCATGCTCACTCGCTCCGCAGCGCCAGCGCGGGATCGACCCGCGTGGCGCGGCGGGCCGGTAGATAGCAAGCGAGCAGCGCCACTCCGCCGAGAAGGACGCCGATGCCGGCGAAGGTGACGGGATCGGCCGGGCTCACGTCATAGAGCAGACCCACGATCAGTCTCGTCACCAGGAGCGATCCGACCAGCCCGATCGCAATACTGATCAACACCAGCCGCATCCCACCCATCACCACGTTGAGGCGGGTGTGCCTCGGATCCTCGCCCAGCGCCAGGCGGATGCCGAACTCGCGGGTGCGCTGGCTGACCGAGTAGGACATGACCCCGAACACGCCCACCGCTGTGAGCAGTAGCGCCACCGCTCCCAGCACGCTCATCAGCACGAGACTGAAGCGCGCGTGAGCCTGGCCCTCGGTGAGATACGTGCTCATCGGCGTCAGACGGCTCAGCGGAAGGTCGGGGTCCATCTCGTTCACGGTGCGACGCACGGTGGGAATCAGGCTCGCGGGATCGAGGGTCGTCTCGACCACGAACGTCATGTTGGTCGGCGTGCCCTGCCCGATCGGGTAGTAGATCTGGTGGAGCATGTCGCGCGTCAGATCGTGCTGCCGCATGGGCTCCACGACGCCCACGACCTCGGAGAACGCGTTCGGGTCGCCGGTGGGGGCGAGCTGAAGCTGCTTGCCGACGGCGTTCTGTCCCGGCCAGGCGAGCTTCGCGAGCGTCTCGTCCACGATGATGACCGGCGGCGTCCCGATCGAGTCCTGGTAGGTGAAGGTGCGCCCGGCCAGCAGCTTCGCGTCCATCGCCTCGAAGTACTCGGGCGAGACGTTGCGTCCGTCCGCGGTGACGCTCTCGAAGTTGCGGGCGGTCTCCTCGTTGTAGGCGAACGGCGACAGCGGCCCGCTGCCGGTGAGGGGGAGCTGGGAGACCAGCCCCACGGTCGTGACGCCGGGCAGCGCCGCCAGCTTCTCCCGCAGATCGCGGAAGAACGCCCGACGGGGCGCGCCGCCGGGATACTTCCCGGACGGCATCGACAGCTCGAACGTGAGCACGTCGCTGCCGTCATAGCCCGGGTCCACCCGCTGGAGTGCGATGAAGCTGCGGATCAGGAGTCCGGCGCCGACCAGCAGCACGACCGAGAGCGCGACCTCGGCGACGATCAGCAGGCTCCGAGCCCGGCGACGGTCGCCGGCGCTGCCGCCCCGACCGCCCGACTTGAGGTGCTCCTGGGGGTCGGTGGCCGCCGCTCGAAGCGCCGGCACCAGCCCGAACAGCACCGACGTCACCGCGCAGATCACCACCGTGAACAGCAGCACCGTGCCGTCCATGCGGACGTCGGCCAGCCGCGGGAGGTTCGCCGGGTGAAGCCGGCGGAGCACCTCCAGCGCGCCCAGCGTGATGCCCAGCCCCAGCCCACCACCCGCGAGCGCGAGCAGGAGGCTCTCGCTGAGCACCTGGCGGATCATCGCCCCGCGACTCGCGCCCAATGCGGTGCGGAGCGCGAACTCCGCCTGCCGCGTCGTTCCCCTCACCAGCAGCAGGTTGGCCACGTTGGCGCAGGCGATGAGCAGCACCATGCCCACCGCGCCGAGCAGGACGAGCAGGGCCGGCCGGGCGTGCTTGACCACGTCGTAGTGCAGCGGCACGGCGCGGATGCGGAGATTCGACGCCGCGTGCTCCTTGAACTCCGAGCGGAACTGCTCCGCGATCAGGTTCATCTCGGCCTGCGCCTGCTCCATCGTGACCTTCGGCGCCAGGCGGCCGAACACGGTGAAGAAAGTGAGGTTTCGCGGCAGCGGCTGACCGTAGTCGAACTGGATCGGCGCCCAGAGGTCGCCGTCGGTGACCTGGAACGCTTCCTTGGGCAGCTGCAGCGTGAAGTTGCGTGGCAGGATGCCGACCACTTCGTGGGCCACGCCGTCGATCTGGATCGTCTTTCCGACCAGCGAAGGATCGGCAGCGTAGCGGCGCTGCCAGAGCCGGTAGCTCAGCATCACCACGTGCGGCCCGTTCACCACCTCCTCCTCCGGTTGGAACTGGCGGCCGAGCAGGGGACGAACGCCGAGCAGCGGGAAGAAGTTGGCGGTGACGGTGACGACGTCGGCCCGCTCGGGCTCGCCTTCGCCGGTGAGATTGCCCCGCAGGTTGGCGACGTTGCCCTCGGCCGCCGCCGCGAAATTCTCGATGGTGCGGCTCCGCTCCTTGTAATCACGGAAGTCGAGCGGCGACACCGCGGGCAGGGATTGAGCCCCCTGCCCCAGGTCGTTCCAGATGTTGACCAGCCGGTCGGGTGCCTCGTACTGGAGCGGCCGCAACAGCACGCCGTTCATCACGGTGAAGATCGTGGTGGTGGCGCCGATCCCCAGCGCGAGCGCGGCGACGGCGGCGGCGGTGAACCCCGGCGTGCGGCGGAGCGCGCGCAGGGCGTAGCGTAGGTCGTGGACCAGTGTGCTCATCATTCGCTCCAGAGGGCAACCATGGGATCAGCCCGACAGGTACCGGGTCAGGACACGCATCGTCACTCCGCCCGAAGGGCGTCTACCGGATCGGTCCGCACCGCGCGCACCGCCGGAATCAGCGAGGCCGCGACCGCCACCAGTGCCAGCGCGGCGGCGGTCGCCACGAAGGTGGTCGTGTCGGTGGGCGCCGTCTGGAACAGCAGCCGCGTCAGCAGCCGGCTGGCGGCCAGCGCGCCAAGCAGGCCGACGGCGATACCGAGCACGGCCAGCCGGACGCCCTGGGAGAGCACCATACGCAGGATCTCGCGCGGGACGGCGCCGAGCGCGATGCGAATGCCGATCTCCCGGGTGCGCTGGGTGACCAGGTGCGCCATCACTCCGTATACGCCCACCGCGCCGAGCGCGAGGGCCAGGAGCGCGAAGCCGGCGACGATCAGCATCGTGAGCCGTCGCTCCGCCGCCCACACGCCGAGTGCCTGCTCCATCGTCTGCACCTCGGTGAGCGGGATGTCGGGATCGAGCTCGGCCACCGCGGCCCGCAGCGGCGCGGTGAGCGCTCCCGGATTGCCCTCGGTCCGAAGCACCAGGCGCATGGTCCGGAGCGGCGTCCCGCTGCCCGCCGGAAACTGAGCATGCGGCAGATAGATCTCGGGGCGCGGCTCGGCATCGAGCCCACGGTGCCTGACGTCTCCCACGATGCCGACGACTGTGCGGTAGACCGAGTCCGTGGCACCGCCGCCCATGAGGAGCCGCTGACCGATCGGGTCTTCACCGGGCCAGGCTTGCCGTGCGAGGGTCCGGTTCACCACCGCGACCTGCGGAGTGCCGGCCCGGTCGCCTGCCTCGAGACCCCTGCCTTGCAGCACCGGCATCTGCATGGTCTCGAAGTAGCCCGGCCCGACCGCCTGCCAGTAGGAAAGGTTCCAGTCCTCCTGCTTCGGCGGCAGGGAGAAACGCCCCTCGCGGAGGAAGGACCAGTCGCCGATCTCGGGCTGCGCCATGGGCAGCGCCTTCACGACCGCGGCGGCCCCCACGCCCGGGATCGCCTCCACCCGCTCGACTAGGCGCTCGAAGAAGGCACGGATCGACTCGTTGCTCTCGTATCTCACCGGAGATAGCTCGAGTCGCGCCGTGAGCAGCCCGTCGGGATCGAACCCCGGGTCCACCCCCCGCATCCGCCCGAAGCTCCGGATCAGCAGTCCCGCGGCGACCACCAGCACCAGCGCGAGTGCGATCTGGGTGACGACGAGGCCGCGCCGGAAACGCTGCCGCCGGGCGCCGGCGCTTCCGCCCCTGCCGCCGTCGGTCAGCGCCCGCGAGAGATCCGGCCGCGCAGCGTACCACGCCGGCACGAGGCCGAAGAGCAGGCCGGTGACGATGCTGACCACGGCCGTGAACGCCAGCACCGGGAGGTTGAGGCCGATCGCGTCGAGCCGAGGCAGGGTCGGTGGCGCGGCCACCACAAGCGCCCGCGTCCCGTACGCCGCCAGCAGGAGGCCGGCCGCGCCGCCGATCACGGCGATCGTCGCGCTCTCGGTGAGGAGCTGGCGCACGATCCGCCCGGCGCGCGCGCCGAGCGCCGCGCGCACCGCGATCTCCCGGTGGCGCTCCTCCGCGCGAGCCAGGAAGAGCGACGCCACGTTGGCCGCGGCGATCAGCAGGAGGAGGACGACCGCGCCCAGGAGCACGAGCAGCACCGGGCGGATGTCGCCGATCAGCTGTTCCGCGGCGGGCGTGACCGAACCGGTAAAGGCCTCGTCGTACTCATTGGGATACTCGCGGACCATCGCTCCCATGAGGACACCGACTTCCCGCTCCGCGCTCGCGGGGTCCAGACCCTGGCGCAGCCGGCCGATGACCGACAGCCAGTGCCAGCCGCGCTCGCCGCGATCCGCGCCGGGATCGAGCTGGAGCAGTGTCCACGCTTCCATGCCGGCGCCGACATAGTGCGTCGGAAGCTGGAACCCCGGAGGCATGACACCGATGACCGTGGTGGGGAGATCGTCCAGGATCAGCGTGCGGCCCACGATCTGGGGATCGGCGCCGAACCGGCGCCGCCAGAGCCCGTCGCTCAGGAGCACCACCGCCGGCCTTCCCGGCAGGTCCTCCTCCGGCGCGAAGCTGCGACCGAGCGCAGGCGCAACGCCCAGCAGCGGGATCGCGTCCGCGGAGACGTATCCGGCGTCAAAGCGCTCGGGAGTGCCGCTGCCGGTCAGCGTGAGCGTGCCGTTGCTGAAGGCGGCGATGCGGCTGAACGATCGATTGCGCTCACGCAAGTCCCAGTACTCGGGCGGGCTGAGCTCCTTGCCGGGTATCCCGTCGAGCTGGGTATGCACCATCATCACCTCTGCCGGCCGCTGGTACGGCAGCGGGCGCAGGAGCACGCCGTTCACCACGCTGAAGATCGCCGTGGTGGCGCCGATGCCGAGCGCGAGCGTGGCCACGGCGAGCGTGGCGAAGGTCGGACGACGGCGCAGGCTCCTGAGGGCCTGCCCGAGATCGTGACGGAGCGTGTCGATCATTCAGACCTCAGTGCGAT
>DATLHD010000277.1:0-15965 GCA_035540075.1 Gemmatimonadales bacterium | reverse complement strand
GGGTGGAACGTCGAGGTGAGTGACCGCTCGAACCGTGGAAGGTCCGATGACGCTGAATCGCACACCGTGGGAGGCGAGGGTTTGCGCCGCAAACTGATCGGCCGTGAGGCTGGTACCGCGGACGTCGAAGATCACGATGTTGGTCTCGACCTGCGCCGCATCGAGTGCGATGCCCGGCACTTCGGCGAGCCCGGCCGCCAGGCGCCGCGCACGCTCGTGGTCGTCGGCGAGCCGCTCCACATGGTGCTCCAGCGCATAGATGCCGGCCGCCGCGATGATCCCCGCCTGCCGCATCGCACCACCGAGGCGCTGCTTGTGGATCCAGGCCTCTTCGATGAAGGCGCGTGATCCGGCCAGCACCGCTCCGACCGGAGCACCCAGGCCCTTGGTGAGGTCCAGCCAGAGCGAGTCTACCCCGGCACCAAATGCCCGCGCCGGTGTGCCGGTGGCGACCACCGCGTTCATCAGCCGGGCGCCGTCGATGTGCACCGCCAGGCCGGCTTCCCGTGCCGCCTGGGCGACCGCCTCCACCTCCGCGAGGGACCAACACACGCCGCCCACGATGTTGGCTGTCTGTTCGATCGAGACCACCCGGCTTCGCGGCATGTAGTGCACAGCGGGACGTACCGCCTCGCGCACCTGCGTGGCCGTGAACCGTCCGCGCTCGCCCGGGAGCGGGTGGAACACCGCTCCGATCAGGGCCGCGGCCCCGCCCGCCTCGTAGAGCAGGGGGTGGGCGGTCTCATGGAGGATGATCTCGTCGCCCGCCCGGCAGTGGACCGAGAACGCGACCTGGTTGCACATCGTCCCTGACGGGAGGAAGAGCGCGGCCTCCTTGCCCAGCAGCTCGGCGACGATCTCCTGAAGCCGATTGACGGTGGGGTCTTCCAGCTGCTGCTCGTCGCCCACCTCGGCGTCGCACATGAAGCGACGCATCGCGGCGGTGGGGCGGGTGACCGTGTCGCTATACAGGTCCACGGCCGGGCGGGCCGGACTCATTCCACGCCGCCCGAGGCGATCTCCATGCGCTCGATCCTCTGGGCGCTGAGCCGGAGCGGCAGGATCGTCGCAGTGACCAGGATGACGACCACCGCGCCGCCCGTGAGCAGCAGCCAGGGGGTCACGCCGAGTCCCTCGCCGCGGTGATGGGCGCGAAGCTGCTGAGCCACCGGCTGGGCTTCGAGCATGATCACCAGGGCGAGGAGGCTCAGGCTCGCCATCATGTAGACGACGCCACCGAAGCTGGTCGGTATCTGGGCCGCGTTCTCGGTGCCGAACTGGGGGTAGAACACGCCGAAGGAGAGCGCCAGCGCGCTCGCCGCGAGGGTATACAGGAGGATGGTGCCCAGGCTCACGGCCATCATGAAGACACCGGCCTGGAGCAGCCAATTGGTCAGCGTCGTGATCACCATCGCGAGGACCAGGAGCGGCACCGTGCCCGTCCAGTACTTGCTCCAGAGCATGGCCTGCGGATCCAGCGGGCTGGACCGGAGCAGCCACATCTGGCGTCCCTCCAGGGAAACCGCGGGGAAGATGAATCGTGCGGCTACGGCGGCGAGCACGAACCCCGCGAGGCCCAGGTTCAGGAAGGAGATGATCATCACCAGGCTGAAGGGGATGCGTTCCCCCGAGTGGATGGGCAGCGATTTGATGTTGAAGATGTAGATCATGAGGAGCACGGCCAGCAGGATGAGCTGGCTCCACTGGGTGTTATCCCGGAAAAAGAGTCGCAGATCTTTGTAGATGAACTCGCGCTTCGCGGCGGGCATGCTCCGGAGCAGGGCGCCGAGCGGGCCGCGCAGCGGCCGCCGGACCTTGCGCTCCGCGCCCTCCTGGGCTTTGGAGAAGCCGGAGTGGTAGAGCCAGCGGTGCACCAGCGCTCCCAGCGTCACCGCCGCGAGCCCGACTCCCCAGAGCAGCGCGATCGGATGGGGATCGGCCACTCGGAGCAGCCAGTTCATGATCATGTCGGCCGTCCACTCGCTGGGCAGCATCGGGCTGGTCGGGGTGCGCAGCTCCGCCAGGTAATCGACGAAGCTCTCGAAGCCCTCGGGCCGCGCCAGCCGCTCGGGGCGCATGAACCGGAGCAGCATGACCACCGTGACCAGCGCGCCCAGCCCCACGAGTCCCAGGAGCTCCCGAGTCCTGCGGGCGGGGAACACGTTGACCAGGAACATGGTGATGATGACGCCGACGACCGCCGGCATCACCAGGTACGGCACGAACGCCGCCACCGCGACGAGCGGGAACAGCGGCCCGCCCGAGTACACGATCCCGTAGGCCGTGAAGATCGGCAGCGCGAGCAGCGCCACCATCCACGACGAGTGGACCACCGTCTCCGTCAGCTTGGCGAGATAGAGGCGGACGCCGCCTACGGGCGCCGCCACCAGGAGGTCGAGGTCCTTGGCCAGGAAGTAGGTGCTGAGGGCGGTGATGATGTTGGAGAGCAGCAGGATCGAAAGCAGCGCCAGCAGGATGACGCCGAGCACCTTGGTGGCGAGCAGGTCCCCGATGTCTTCCACCCGCTGGATATAGCTGAGCACCCGGAAGGCCACGCCGAAGATCGCGGCCCAGAAGGCACCGCCCACGACCGAGAACAGCAGCAGGCGACCCCACGACCCGCGGCGCTCCTGGCGGAGACGCGCGAGCGCTCCCCGCCACTTGGGGGTGAGGAGCGTCCAGATCCCCGGCTGAGAAGGCGTGCCCTCCACCTCAGCGCCCGAGCACCGCGTCGAGGTGGTGCTCGCGCGGGCCGCCGGTCAGTTTGAGGAAGAGATCCTCGAGGCTCATCGCGGCCGACTCCGTCTGCTCCCGCAGCTGGTCCATGGTGCCGCTGGCGGCGATCCGACCCTTGTAGACGATCGCGATCCGGTCGCACATGACTTCGGCGATCTCGAGGGTATGCGTGCTCATGAGCACCGTGCCCCCGCGATCCACGAACTGCCGGAAGAGATCCTTGAGCAGCCGGGTGCTCTTGGGATCGAGCCCGACCATGGGCTCGTCCACCACGATCAGCTCGGGGCGGTGCACCAGGGCGCCGCAGATGATGAGCTTCTGGCGCATCCCGTGGCTGTACGCCTCGGTGAGCTCGTGCTTCCAGGGGCCCAGGTCGAAGATCTCCAGCAGCTCGTCGATCCGGCGCTCCACGGCGGGGCCGTCCTGGCCGTACAGCGCGGCCGCGAAGCGCAGGAACTCGCCGCCGGTGAGCTTGTCGTAGACGAAAGGCCGGTCGGGAATGAACCCGAGGCGCGCCTTGGCCTCCAGCGGCCGCGCCAGCATGTCCATGCCGCCCACGTGGATCGAGCCGCCCGTCGGCCGGAGGATCCCGGCGATCATCCGCATGGTGGTAGTCTTGCCGGCGCCGTTCGGTCCGAGCAGGCCGAACAATTCCCCCCTCGGCACCTCGAGCGAGATTCCGTCCACCGCAGTGAACTTGCCGTAGCGCTTCGTCAGGTTCTGCAGCCGGATCACGCCGACCTCCGCAAAATCGCTTCGACCGCCACCCGGTCCTCCTCGCGCTCCACCACGATGCAGAGCTCGGCGGGAGCCTCGCCGGTCTCGCTCCGCGGGAATGTTTCGATCAGCAATCCGACCGCGTCCTCGAGGCTGAGCCCGCCGCCGTCCGCGCCCACCGGGGGCGCCGCGATCCGCGCCAGCCCCCAGGCGCCGGCCTGCTGCCAGGCGGAAACCAGGGCGCGGCGAATTTTTGCACGGGCGACGGGCGAGGCTGAGTCGCGGATGACCGTGTGGATCACGAATGGTGCCACGAGCTTTCCACCGCCGGTCACCACGGCCGCACCCGCTTCCAGCGGCGAGGACACCCGCCGTTGTTCGGCGAACTGGTCCCCGGCGGCCTGGTCGAGCCGGGTAGCCACGGCGGCGGCGGGCTCCAGTGACTCGCCGGCCGGGCGCACGACGGCATCCGCGGCCAGCGCGGCGAGATCGTCCACGGCCACGGTGATCACTGGTACCTGGGAGAGATGGTCATGAGGGGCAGGTATATGGTAGAAACAGAGGCGTGAAACGGGAACCCGTTGACCCTCGGCAACAGCTTCGGGTACCTTTCGGGGCTATGGCTCAGGACTATTTGCTGGTGCGGGGCGCTCGCGAGCACAACCTCAAGAACATCTCCGTCGCCATCCCCCGCAACAAGCTGACCGTGATCACCGGGCTGTCCGGCTCGGGGAAGTCTTCGCTCGCCTTCGACACCATCTACGCGGAGGGCCAGCGGCGATACGTCGAATCGCTGTCGGCCTACGCGAGGCAGTTCCTCGGCCTGATGGAAAAGCCGGATGTGGACGCGATCGAGGGGCTCTCGCCGGCCATCTCGATCGAGCAGAAGAGCACGGGACAGAACCCCCGATCCACCGTCGGCACCGTCACCGAGATCTACGACTACCTCCGTCTCCTCTGGGCGCGGGTCGGGGTGCCGCACTGCCCCAACGACGGCACGCCGGTCACGCGACAGAGCGCCACGCAGATCACCGAGACCGTGCTTGGCTGGCCGGCGGAGACTCGGATCGAGGTGCTCGCCCCGATGGTGCGGGGGCGAAAGGGCGAGTTCCGCGAGCTGTTCGAGGACGTGCGGAAGCGCGGTTTCGTCCGTGTCCGCGTGGACGGCGCAACCTACGACCTCGGTGCGGTGCCCACGCTGAACCGGCGACAGAACCACGACATCGCCGTGGTGGTGGACCGGCTGGTGGTTCGTGCCGACGACCGCGGGCGACTCAACGACTCGATCGAGACGGCGCTCAAGACCGCTGACGGGTTGGTCGAGGTCGCACGGCATGACGGATCGGAACGGAGCGTGGTGTTCTCTGAGCGCTTCGCCTGTCCGGTGTGCGGTCTCTCGCTCCCCGAGCTGGAGCCTCGGCAATTCTCCTTCAACTCGCCCTTCGGGGCCTGTCCCGACTGCCACGGCGTCGGCACTCGGCGCGAGGTCAACGGCGAGCTCATCCTGGGCGACCCCAGTATCTCCATCCTCGAGGGCGTGATTCTCCCGTGGGGCGAGCCGTCCGGTTACCTGCGGAAGGTGGTGCTGCCCACTCTCGCCAAGGCGTTCAAGTTCGATATCCAGGCTCCCTGGTCGGCCCATTCGGAATCGGCCAGGAGCGCGCTGCTGTTCGGGGCGCCGGGCCGCTTCCGTTTCCAGACGGACGGCGCCCGCGGACGGAGTGAGTACGAGAGCGAGTGGGAGGGCATCCTCAAGAACGTGGAGCGCCGCTACCGCGAGTCCACCAGCGATGCCGTGCGCGTCACGCTGGAGGAGTTCATGGTGGAGCAGCCCTGCCAGACCTGCGGCGGCAAGCGGCTCAAGCCCGAGAGCCTGGCAGTCCTGGTAAACGGTCGGAGCATCGGGGACGTCGTGGACCTGCCGGTGGAGCGCGCGCTGGAGTTCTTCGAGGCGGTTCCACTCCGCTCCAACGGTCGCCCAGGTTTGGACGCGGAGGTGGCCGGGCCGATCCTCAAGGAGGTGAGCGACCGGCTCCGCTTCCTGCGAGACGTGGGACTCGACTATCTCACGCTCGGGCGTGGCGCGACCTCGCTCTCGGGAGGCGAGACCCAGCGCATCCGACTCGCGACCCAGATCGGATCGCGGCTGGTGGGCGTGCTCTACATTCTCGACGAGCCCAGCATCGGTCTCCACCAGCGCGACAACGAGCGCCTCCTCGGCACCCTGCGCGGGCTGCGCGACCTGGGGAACACGGTGATCGTGGTGGAGCACGACGCCGAGACGATCGCGGCTTCGGATCACGTCATCGACCTCGGACCCAGGGCCGGCCGATTCGGCGGTGAGGTCGTGGCCGAGGGGCCGGTGGAGGCGATCCGGGAGCACCCGACCTCCCTCACCGGACGCTACCTCCGCTCGGAGCTCAGGGTGCCGGTGCCGGCCGGGCGGCGGCAGGCGGCGCGCGGTCACCGGCTCCGGGTGGTCGGTGCGCGCGCCAACAACCTGCGGAATCTCACGGTGGACATCCCGCTCGGCCTCTTCGTTGCCGTGACCGGCGTCTCCGGCTCGGGGAAGTCCACCCTGGTGACCGACATCCTGTATCAGGCGCTGGCGCGGCACTTCTACCGGGCCAAGGTCATCCCCGGCGCGCACACCAGGATCGAGGGGCTCGACCGGATCGACAAGGTCATCGACATCGACCAGAGCCCCATCGGTCGTACGCCGCGCTCCAACCCCGCGACCTACACCGGGCTGTTCACCCCGATCCGGGAGCTTTTCACCCAACTGCCGGACGCCAAGCTGCGCGGCTACGGCCCGGGCCGGTTCTCGTTCAACGTGAAGGGCGGCCGCTGCGAGGCCTGCCAGGGCGACGGGCTGGTGAAGATCGAGATGCACTTCCTTCCCGACGTCTACGTGCCCTGCGAGGTGTGCAAGGGCCGTCGCTACAATCGGGAGACGCTCGAGGTCCGCTACAAGGGCCGGAGCATCGCCGACGTGCTGGACCTCACCGTCGCCGACGCCCTCGACTTCTTCAGCAACCAGCGGCGCATCGCCGAGAAGCTCGAGCTGCTCAACGACGTAGGTCTGGGCTACATCCATCTAGGCCAGGCCGCGACCACTCTCTCGGGCGGCGAGGCGCAACGGGTCAAGCTCGCGACCGAGCTCGCCAAGCGGGACACCGGCCGGACGCTCTATATCCTCGACGAGCCAACGACCGGGCTTCACTTCGAGGACGTGCGGCTGCTCCTAGAGGTGCTGCACCGGCTGGTGGACAAGGGAAACAGCGTCGTGGTGATCGAGCACAACCTCGACGTGATCAAGACGGCGGACTGGATCGTGGACCTGGGACCCGAGGGTGGGGACAGCGGAGGACAGGTGGTGGCGGAGGGGACGCCCGAGGACGTGGCGGAAGCGGAGGAGAGCCACACCGGCCGCTTTCTCCGGCGGGTGCTCGCCGCCCCGGCCATGACCCGGTGACAGGTGGAACTTCGGCGTCCCGGACACGTATCCTTTCACCGGCCATCACCCCTCACCCTCGACGCGAGTCTCAACGTGAATCGTTTTCTCGGCCTGACCCTCCTCGCCTGTCTGGGATTCGGCATCCCGGCGGCCGCGCAGCAGACCGACCCCTCCCGCCTCACGGTGCAGCGGATCTACGGCTCGCCGGAGTTCGCCGCCCAGCCCTTCGGCCCGTCCCGGTGGCTTGGCGACGGCAGCGCGTACACTACGCTCGAGCCCGCGGAGGGCGGAGGCTTGGACATCGTCCGCTATGACGTGGAGACCGACAAGCGAGAGGTCATGGTCGCGGCGAGGCAGCTGGTGCCCGTGGGGGCCGACGCCCCGCTGGACGTCGAGGAATACGCCTGGTCGCCCGACGGCAAGAAGGCCCTGATCTTCACCAACACCCAGCCGGTGTGGCGGCTCAATACGCGTGGCGACGACTGGGTGCTGGACCGAGAGGGCGGCAAGCTCCGCAAGCTGGGCGGCGAGAACGCGAAGCCCTCGACCCTGATGTTCGCCAAGTTCTCGCCCGACGGCGGGCGCGTCGCCTACGTGCGGGAGAACAACCTGTACGTGGAGGATCTCGCCAGCGGCGCCATCACCGCGCTCACTACCGACGGCTCCCGCACGCTCATCAACGGCACCTTCGACTGGGTGTACGAAGAGGAGCTGATGAACTACTACGCCGACGGCTGGCGCTGGAGCCCGGACGGGAGCAGCATCGCCTTCTGGCAGCTCAACGCCGACTCGGTGAAGAACTTCCATCTGATCAACTACACCGACTCGCTTTACTCCAAGGTCATCCCGATTCAGTATCCGAAGGTGGGCGAGACCAACTCCGCCGCGCGCGTCGGCGTCGTGAGCGCCGCCGGCGGGCCCGTGCGCTGGCTGGAGATCGCGGGCGATCCGCGGAACCACTACATCGCCCGGATGGATTGGGCGGCCTCGTCGTCCGAGGTCATCCTCCAGCGGCTGAACCGGCTGCAGAATCGCGACGAGGTGATGCTGGGCGACGCGAAGACGGGGAAGGTGCGGACGGTCCTGCTGGAGCAGGACAGCACCTGGGTGGACGTGGTGGACGACGTCGTCTGGCTGGACAACGGCAAGAGCTTCACCTGGGTGAGCGACCGCGACGGGTGGAACCACGTCTACGTCGTCTCCCGCGACGGGAAGAAGGTGCGGCTGGTCACCCAGGGCGACTACGACGTGCTCGAGGTGCAGGGCATCGATCCCAAGAGCGGCTGGCTCTACTACATCGCGTCGCCCGAGAACCCGGTCCAGCGCTACCTGTTCCGCAGCCGGCTCGACGGCAAGGGGAAGCCGGAGCGGTTGAGCCCGGCGCGCGAGTCCGGCACCCACGTGTACGACGTCGCGCCGAGCTACAAGTACGCCATCGAGACCTACTCCAGCCTCGGCAATCCCCCAATCATCCGCCTGGTACGGCTCGCCGGGCACCAGTCGATCCGCACGCTGGTCGACAACCAACAGCTCCGGTCCCGGGTGAGCGCCCTGCAGCGCGGCGCCACCGAGTGGTTCAACGTCGAGGCGGAGGATGGGTCGAAGATGCCGGGTGTGCTGATGAAGCCGGCCGACTTCGACTCGACCCGGAAGTACCCGCTGCTGTTCTTCGTCTACGGGGGGCCCGGAAAGACCGAGGTGAACGACGTGTGGGGCGGCTACTGGCTCTGGCACACGATGCTCACCCAGAAGGGCTACCTGGTGGCGATCGTGGACAACCACGGCACGCCCGCCCCGCTCGGGAAGCGCTTCCGCAAGGCCGTCTACGGCCAACTCGGCGTGCTGGAGACCCGGGACCAGGCGATCGCGGCGCGGACCCTGGCGGCCCGTCCTTACGTGGACCCGGCGCGCATCGGGATCTGGGGCTGGAGCTACGGCGGGTTCATGGCCCTCAACACCCTCTTTCAGCATCCCGAGCTCTACCGGACCGGGGTCGCGGTCTCGCCGGTGACCCACTGGGCGCTCTACGACAACGTGTACACCGAGCGGTTCAACGGCCTGATCACCGACAACCGCGAGGGCTACGACCGAGGCTCGCCCATCAGGTACGTGCGGAACTTCAAGGGCAACCTCCTCCTCGTTCACGGGAGCGGCGACGACAACGTGCACTTCCAGAATTCGGAGATGCTGATCAATGCCCTGGTGGCCGCGGGGCGGCCCTTCGAGATGATGGAATACCCCAATCGGACGCACTGCATCTGTCAGGGGAAAGGCACCCAAGCGCATCTCTTCGATCTGGTGACGCGCTACCTCGACCGAAACCTGATGGGCGCGTCGTCCCAGCCTGCCCCGGAGCGCGCGGCCGCGGCGCCCTGAGTCGCGCATGGCGACCCGGCGGGACGGACCCTAGATTGCAAAGTCCACTCCCGCCGGAGCCTCCATGACCTACGAAGACATCGTCGCGCTGCTCGGATACGCAGGTGGGCACGAACAGAAGGTCCGCATCACCACCACCGATCGGACCGAGGTCGTCGGCATCCCCATGAGCGTGGATACCCACATCACCGCTCACGAGGTGTACCTGCGTCCGGCCGGCAGCGATGACACCGAGATCGCCGTGTCCCTGGGCGCGATTCAGGCGGTCGAGCTGGTCTGACCTGGCCGTTTCCCCTTGAAACACGCCACCGGTCCGCTTCGTAGGGCCCGGCCGGAGGAGACGGAATGGATATGGAAGGCATCCTGGCCATCACATTCATCTTCGGGGGAGGCACCGCCTTCCTCCTAGCCATTAGCCCCATCGGCCGGGCCATCGCCGAGCGCATCCGGGCTCATGGCGCCGTTCCCATGCAGGACCCCGAGCTTCTCGCGGAGGTGGATGCGCTCCGCCGCGACGTCTCGGAGCTGCAGGAGCGGGTGGACTTCACTGAGCGGCTGCTGGCCCAGTCCCAGGAGCGGCAGCAGGTGGGCAGGGGAGGCGTCGAATGATGCTCCAGGGCATTCCCCCAGACATCCCGGGGCCCCCGTTCGATCCCAATCTTTTCATCATGAACGGCGGCGCGCCCGCGCTGGTGATGATCGTCTTTCTCGCCCTTGCGGCGACCACGATCATCCTCTGGCCCGTCATGCGGGCGTTCGGGCGCCGTTTGGAAGGGAAGTCGCACGACGCCGCGCTGCGGGCCGAGATGGACCAGCTCCAGCATCGGCTCGGCGAGGTGGACCACCTGAACCAGCGGGTCGCGGAGTTGGAGGAGCGCATCGATTTCGCCGAGCGGATGCTGGCTCGGCCGCCGACGCCCGCCACGCTTCCGGGCGAGCCTCGGCGATGATCCTCCAGGCCCCGGTTCCCCCGCTCCCGCCGCAGGCGCCCTCGACCGAGATGGTGGTCTCCGGCACGCTCCACGACATGGCGGTCGTCGTGCTGCTCCTGGGCGCGGGACTCATGTTTGCGGCGCTGATCTGGCCGCTGATCAAGGCGATCGCGAGGCGGATCGAGGGCGGGGCGGCGAGCGCGGATGTGCAGGCCGAGCTCGAGGGCCTCCGCGAGCGGGTGCGACAGCTCGAGGAGATGCAGCCCCGGATGCTCGAGCTGGAAGAACGGGTGGATTTCACCGAGCGGATCGTGGCGAAAAGCCGAGAGCCCGACCGGCTCCAGCGATAGGAGGGCGGAGTGAACTCAGCCGAGGCAATCGCCTTTGTCGGGCTGGCGTTCCTGCTGGCGAAGGTCTTTGGACCGATCGGTGCCGCGGTCGGAGCCCGCCTTCGTGGCCGCGGGAACAGCGCGCCGGATCACCGGCTGGCCTCGGAAGTGGACCAGCTGCAGGCCCGATTGGCCGAGGTCGAGGAGAGGTTAGATTTTGCGGAACGGATCCTCGCTCGCGGCGGGGAAGCGGACCAGATCAAGGGGAGCGCCATCCGATGATCACTCGAGAAGACCTCCTGTCGTTCTTCGACCGGCTTTACGGCGGCACGCTCAGCGTCATGGAGCTTGAGCCCAATATCTGGCTGGTTCGCACACCCGAGGACGCGGAGGTGGTGGTGCACTACGCGCCGCCCGTGGTGATCCTTCGCGTGAGGGTGATGGAGCTGCCCGACAGCGATCCGCGCCGGAGCGAGCTGTTCCGGCAGCTGCTGGAGTACAATGCCCGGGACCTGGTGCACGGCTCCTACGGCCTCGAGGGCGACCACGTGGTGCTGACCGATGCGCTGGAGCTGGAGAACCTCGACTTCAGCGAGTTCGAGGCGAGCTTTGACTCGCTCAACCTCGCGCTCGCCTCGCACCTCGGTTCGCTCGCCGCCTTCCGGGAAAGGTGATGATTCATGGGAATCTTTGATCGCTTCTCGACCCTGCTGCGGTCGAACATCAACGACCTCGTCTCCCGGGCCGAGAATCCGGAGAAGATGCTCAACCAGCTGATCGTGGACATGAAGTCCCAGCTGGCCAAGGCCAAACAGCAGGTCGCCTCTGCCATCGCCGACGAGAAGAAGCTCCAGGGGGACGCCGAGGCGATGAAGAAGCAGGCCGAGGACTGGGAGCGACGGGCGATGCTGGCGGTGCAGGAGGGCCGCGACGACCTGGCCAAGCAGGCACTCGGCCGGTACAACGAGCATCTCCACGGCGCGCAGCAGCTGCACGAGACCTGGCTCAAGCACAAGGCCGAGACCGAGGCGCTCAAGCTGTCGTTGCGCCAGCTCAACGACAAGATCGAGGAGGCCAAGCGGAAGAAGAACATCTTGGTGGCGAGGGCCAAGCGGGCCGAGGCCCAGCAGCGGATCCAGGAGACCATGTCCGGGATGTCGGACAAGAGCGCGTTCGAGTCGTTCGAGCGCATGACGGAGAAGATCGAGGCCAGCGAGCGCAAGGCGCTCGCGGCGGCCGAGATCCAGGAGGAGTTCTCGGGCGACCACCTCACCCGCCAGTTCGAGACGCTGGAGTACAAGGGCAGCTCCGACCAGCAGCTGCTGGCGCTGAAGCAGCGCATGGGGCTGCTCCCCGGAGGTCAGGGCGAAAACCGCCAGCTCAAGCGGGGCTCCTCCGAGGACATCCACGACGCCGAGGTGATCGAGGAGGGTGAGTCGGGGAAGGCCTGACCCCTCCCGCCCGGACGTCACCCTGAGCGAAGCGAAGGGGGCCATGTCGAGTGGTTCCCTTCACTGCGTTCAGGGGTGACAGGTCGCACGTTCAGGGTGACAGGCCGCCCGCCGGCACTATATTCCCACCGCCTCTCACCTCCACACGACATGAGCGACCCACGCTATCTGATCATCGCCGACGGCGACTTCAGTCCGATGACTTCGAAGACCGCCAACTCCATAGTCCGCTACCACCCCGAGCGTACCGTGGCCGTCCTCGATCGGCAGCAGGCCGGGCAGACTGTACAGGATGTGCTCGGCTTCGGGGGAGCGATTCCGGTGGTAGGATCGATGCGGGAGGGGCTCGCTCGGGGGCCGTCGGCCGTCCTGATCGGCATCGCTCCCAAGGGCGGCCAGCTGCCTAGCGAGTGGCGCGCATGGCTGGGCGAGGCGCTGGACGCCGGGTGCGACATCTGGAACGGCCTGCACAATTTCCTCTCCGACGATCCCACGCTGGTCGCCAAGGCGAAGGCCAAGGGGCGCAGGCTGCTGGATCTCCGCCGGCCCCCCGCGGACCTGCCCATCGCCTCCGGTCTGGCCAAGGAAGTGGATCCGCTGGTCGTGCTCACCGTCGGGACCGATTGCAACGTGGGCAAGATGACGGCGCAGCTTCAGCTCACGAGGAAGCTCAACGACCGCGGCATCCGCACCCGGTTCGTCCCCACCGGGCAGACGGGAATCATGATCGAGGGCTGGGGCATTGCGGTGGACGCGGTGGTGGCGGACTTCATCGCGGGCGCCGCGGAGTGGCTCACGCTCGAGGGGAGCAAGAACGCCGACGTGGTGCTGGTCGAGGGGCAGGGGAGCATCAACCACCCCGGCTATTCCGGCGTCACGCTGGGCCTGTTGCACGGTTCCTGCCCCGACGCGATGATCCTCTGCCACCAGAGCACTCGGGAGTACATCGGAGACTATAGGGCAGCCGCGTGGCTTCGGATCCCGCCACTCACGGAATACGTCCGCCTCTACGAGTCCATCGGCGCCGCGGTGCATCCCACCCGGGTCATCGGGATCTCGCTCAACACTTACGATCTGAGCGACTTGGAGGCTCGACGGGCCTGCGACCAGGCGCAGCGGGAGACGGGACTGCCGGTCACGGACCCGGTCCGTTTCGATCCGGCACCGCTGGTGAATGCGATCGCGGAGGAGCGGGAGCGATATCTGCGTAGACGCAAGGCGCTCTAGGGATCACCAAACCTGTCATCCCGAGCGAAGCGAGGGATCTTGCCAGAAAGCGCAGGATCCCTCGCTTCGCTTGGGATGACAGGGAACGCCGCGCGTCGGAATGATCCCACCCCGCGTCCCCATCGGCCGCATCGTGGGCCATGTTCCCCGGCTCCCCAGCCCGCATTCCGCCCTCCTGGCCCCTCCGCTGCCTCGTTCCCCTGGCCGACGCCGATGGCCCTCTCGGCGTGTGGCTCCGCGGTTGTACTAAGCCTCAGGCGATTCAGTTCCGCGGCCGGCACCTGCTCGTTTCGGACGATCTCGGCTACCTGCTCCGCCGCTGCGGCCGGATTGCCCTGCGAGACGGCGGTGGGGTGAGAGCGGTTCCGGCCGGGGTCCTTGTCGGCTGCCGAGTGCTGGAGATCGTGCTCGCCACGCCCTACCTCCCGCCGCCACACCAGCTCCGCCGCCTCTTCCCGGCGGCGCGAGTTCGCGAAGGGGTGGTCGCGCTCCCGCTCGGTCTCGGATCCGCGGAAGAGGCCCTCGCCCTCTGCGCCTCCGAACAGCTCCCGGTCTCCGCGACCCGTATCACGTATCACGGCGTCGGCGTTGACGCACTCCCGGCGAGGTCTCTAGGTTAGGGCCGTGATCCGGCCTATCCTGACCTCGTTCGAGCTCGCGCTGCAAGGAAGTATCGGCCACTTCCTGGCCCGCCTCGCCCAGATCCTCGAGATCAACGGGGAGACGCTCGTCAGGAACGGGACGCGGGTCGTCGGCATCTGGCTGCTCGCGTGGCTCGCCTACCGGCTGGTGCGCCTGGCGGCCATCCGGATCGAGAAGGCCGTAGACGACGGCGACGACTCGGTCACCACGCTCCGGGAGCGCCGCGGGAGGACGATCTCCCAGCTGCTGCGGAGCATGGGACGGGTGGTCATCTACGCCATCGCCCTCCTGCTCACCTTCAACGTCTTTATCGACATCGGCCCGATCCTCGCCGGCGCCGGCATCCTCGGTCTGGCGGTGTCGTTCGGCGCCCAGAGTCTGGTCAAGGACGTCATCTCCGGCTTCTTCGTCCTGTTCGAGAACCAGTTCGCGATCGGCGATGTGATCGAGGCAGGCGGGAAAAGCGGGGTGGTCGAGAAGATGACCCTGCGGGTCGTGGTGCTGCGGGACCTTCAGGGGGCCATGCACATCATTCCCAACGGCGAGATCAAGGTGGTCAGCAACTTGACCCGGGGGTGGTCCCGGGCCGTGGTCGACGTCGGCGTCGGCTACGAGGAGGACGTGGACCGTGCGCTCAGCGTGGTGCGGGACGAGGCGGCGCGGTTTTCCAAGGATCCCGACTGGACCCCGCAGCTCGACGGGGCGGTCGAGGTGCCGGGCATCGAGTCGCTGAGCGACAGCGCCGTGGTCATCCGTTCGCTCATCAGGACCCAGCCGGGGTCGCAGTGGAACGCGGCCCGCGAGTACCGCCGCCGGCTCAAGCTGCGTTTCGACCGGGAGAACATCGAGATCCCGTTCCCGCAGCGGAGGGTGCACGTGCACGTCGACGAGAGCGCCAGTGACAGCCGCCTGAAGGCCGCCGGAGCGGCCGGCGGATGAGCCTCCAGCTTCACAATACGCTGACCCGCCGGATCGACCCCTTCGTCGCCCTCACCCCGGGGCGCGCGACGCTCTACACCTGCGGGCCCACGATCTACAACTACGCCCACATCGGGAACTTCAGGACCTTCCTCTTCGAGGATCTCCTTCGCCGGTGGCTGGAAGCGAGCGGGTACGACGTCTTCCACATCATGAACCTGACCGACGTGGACGACAGGACCATCGCCGCCGCGGTCAAGCAAGGAGTGCCCCTCCGACAGCACGTGGACCCCTTCGCCCGGGCGTTCGAGGAGGACCGAGACTGGCTGCGCATCCGCCCACCTCATGCCCAGCCCCGGGCCACGGAGTACATCGGTTCGATGATCGAGCTGATCAGCGGGCTGCTGGAGAAGGGCGTGGCCTACAAGGGCGAGGACGGCTCGGTCTACTTCGCCATCGCGCGGTTTCCGGCGTACGGGCGGTTGTCGCAGCTCGACCGGCGCGAGCTCCGGGCGGGGGCCAGCGAGCGGGTGAGCGCCGACGAGTATGCCAAGGAGGACGCCCGCGACTTCGTGCTCTGGAAGGCGGCGAAGCCGGAAGACGAGGCGGTTGGGGCGGCCTGGGACGCACCGTTCGGCCGGGGGCGGCCGGGCTGGCACATCGAGTGCTCGGCCATGGCGCTCGAGCTGATCCGGAGGAAGTGGGGGGTGGATGTCCTCGACATCCACGCCGGGGCGGTGGATCTGATCTTCCCTCACCACGAGGACGAGATCGCCCAGAGCTGCGCCTACACCGGGCGGGAGGAGTTCGCCCGGTTCTGGCTGCACGGGGAATTCCTCGACGTGGGCGGCACCAAGATGTCCAAGCGGTACGGGAACATTCTCACCGTCCGCGACCTGCGGGAGCAGGGAGCCGACGCCGGCGCCGTCCGCCACCTCCTCTTCAACACCCACTACCGCCAGAAACTGGACTGGCGCGACGAGGCCCTCGCCGCCGCGCGCGAGGGCTCCGCCCGGTTGGGCGCCTTCCGCGATCGGCTGGAGCTTGTTGGAGGCGAAGTGGACGACGGCGAAGCCCAGGCGGCCGTCGATCGGTTCCGGACTGCGTTCGCCGGCGCGCTGGACAACGACCTCAATGCCCCCGAGGCCCTTGCCGCCCTGCACGTCCTGGTGCGGGAAGG
>DATLHD010000276.1:0-4506 GCA_035540075.1 Gemmatimonadales bacterium | reverse complement strand
TCATACGGGAGAGTCGTCCCCTCGATGGACGCACGGGCGATGCCGAAGCGGTCGGCGAAGAAGCGAAGGCCTCCCGCGACCGCACCCCAGCTCCCGGCAACCGAGGTCTTGGATACGCGCGCCTCCATGCCGTCGGCGGTGTGCTCGGCGATCACCAGGTCGAACGGCAGCACCCGGGCGACCAGGTCCATCCAGGCGAGCCGGAGATCCTTGGAGGCATACGGCAGCTGCTTCGTCAGCGGGAGGTCGAGCGAGCGATAGACCGACGCCAGACCGAGCGCCGTGTCCTCGATCGCCTTGATCAGCACGCCACGGCGCTCCGCCCATTCCTCCAGCCCCTCGTCGAAGAGATGGCGCGGGAGCCCGTAGACTTCCCCCAGGTAGCCATGCTGGTTCACGGCCTCGGCGTAGATGTTGAAGGCGGTGAGGTGATCGCTCCCGTTGGCGACCAGGCCGTGGAGGTCCCGCTCCTCCCGCGTCATCCGGTGAAGTGACTCGATGCTGGAGCACACTGCCACCACCGGCAGCAGCTCGGACACGGCGTGCACCAGGAGCTCACCCCAGGGCCGCTCCACTGGCAGCGCTTCCACCTCGCGCCCATAGGCGGTAAGCCGGCCGTTCTCGATCAGGCCCCGCGAGGCGAGCAGATCCACCGCCCTTCGGTAGCCGGCGCGGTCGAGCGGAACGGGGAGGTCCAGGTCTCGAGCGTCCACCCCGAGCGCCGCGCAGGTGATCGCTACGCGCTCCGCGTCGCCGGCGAGCTGGAACTCAGGCGGGGTGGGCCGCAGCGACGCGAAATCGAGCTCCCGATCGCTGAGAATGAAGACCTCGCCGTCGGGCACCCGCCCATGCACCCGTCCCGCCATCTGGAGAATCTCGTTGGCTCCGAGATAGAGGCGGTGGAGCACGTTGCGGCCGCGCTCGACCACGTTGCCGTAACGGGCGTCGTAGACGATGACCGTGTCGAGTCCGGTCACATTCAGCGCGGACTGACCCGCGGCCGTCATCGCGAGCAGGAACGGCCGCTCGACCTCCCCCTCGAGAAACGGTCGGATCACGCGGATCGGCTCGCCGCCGTGATAGAACGCGGTCGTGAGACGCTTCCATTGCTCACCCAGCTCCTCGCCAAGGCGCTCGACCTCGGCTCGGGTGGGGAGAAACGCGGCCACGCCGCGCCGCTCCTTGATGATGTGGCGGATGAAGCGCTCGTTGAGGAACTCGTCCGGCTTCTGGGGCAGCACCCGCACCCGTGCCTTGAGCTTGGGATCGAAGGCGTAGGTGTGCAGTACCTCGGCGCTGTCGAGATAGCGGGCATAGAACGTGGGATCGACGGTGGCGCTGAGCCAGATGTAGCGGCAGCCGGCCCGCTTCCCCAGCGCGAGACAGAGCTCGAGCTCGGCCGAGGTCTGGTGAATCTCGTCCACGATCACCGTGTCGCGGCCGGTGATGAGATCGTCCTGGAACCACCGCCTCGCGATCCCGGTCGTGACGATGACCACGTTCCAGCTGGGCGTCTCGGGAGTTGCCTCGCGCTCGCGGTTCACGACCCCGACGCTGAGCGGCTCACCGAGAATGGACTCCGCGATGGGCCGGATGCCCAGGGTCTTCCCGGTACCGGTGCCGGCGACGATGCCGAAGCCCTTGCCCGAGGCGGCGAGGGCGCGGATCTCCTCCCCGTGCTCCCGCTCCAGCAGGGTTTCGAGGTGGAGGCCGAGCGCAAGCTCGATGGTCTCGCACGCGGCGCGCGTGGGCGCGATGACGATGATGCGGCCGCGGGGGTGCGGCGCGTGGCGGTAGGCGTCGGGGTCGAGGGGGAGGTGGTGATCGCGGGAGGGGCGCATGGTCAGGAAGAAAAGGGAGGGCGGACGGGATTGTCACCCTGAGCGCAGCGAAGGGAGCCATGTACGATATGGTCCCCTTCACTCCGTTCAGGGTGACGGATGGTCAGAACCCCGGCTGGAAGTTGAACTCCCAGATCCAGTTCTTCGCCGGCCGGTCGAACGGCCGCACCAGGTTCACTTCCGCCACCGCGAACCCGAACAGGTTGAAGCGGAAGCCCGCGCCGGCGCTGAACACCGGATGGCGATCTCCCCCCGAGAAGCTGGGCTCGTTGTTGCTGTCCCATGCCAGGCCGCCATCGCCGAAGATGGTGAAGTCCAGCGGCAGGGCGCCGTAGTAGCCGTGGCCCAGCCCGAGCACGCCGAGGAGCGGGAAGCGCAGCTCCAGGTTGCCGACGAGCACACGGCTCCCGAGAAGCTGGTCGTAGACCGGGCAGGCGGTTGGGTTGCCCGGCGGCGGATTGCACTCGCGGCCACTGAAGGAGTTATAGGTGTAGCCTCGCACCATGCCCGGCCACCCGATGAAAAGGGGCTGAAGCCGCGGGTCTTCGGCCCCGGAGCCGTAGCGGCCGTAGTGCAGCAGCCTCGCCGCGATGGTGAACGGGCGTTTCGGCATGAAATACCGGCGGAGGTCCACCAGTCCACCCACGTAGTTGATCGAGCCGAAGGTCGGGCTGACCTCCAGCCGGTAGCGCTGCCCCAGGATCGGCCCGGTGGCGCCGAACAAGGAGTTGTCGGAGACCAGGGCCCCGCTCCCGGTGCCGAGCCAGAGCGACTCGCCGGCTTCAAGATCCTGGTTGTCGTCGAGGATCTGCTCTCCGGTGAACAGGGAAAACGCCCGGGTCTGGAGCTCGCGGTCGAACGAGATGTGATTTCCCCCGAGCGAGAACTCGACCCGCTGGGCGTGGCTGAAGGGGTAGGCCACCACCCCCTCGATCGTGCGGTTGGTCTGCCGCTGCACCAGCTGTTGCTCCACCAGGGCAGGCTGGCCGTTCACGGTCGCGGTTCCCTGGGCGTACGAGGCGGTGAGATAGGGGATCTGCTGCGCCGTCACGCCCCAGTTGAGACGCCGCGCTACGTTCTGATACCCCACCACCGCGCTGATGTCCTTGAAGCTGCCTTGCACCTGGAGGGCGGTGACCAGGTTGCGGTTCCCGAGCAGGTCCGAGAAGTACAGCGCGGCGCCGCCGCCGATGTAGGTGCCGAACTGGTCGGCCCCGGCGATGAGCGTCGGCTGGCCGATGTAGAGGAGGGACAGCCCGGGTCGGTAGTTCCGCTGGGTGAACTCCTCGACCGACGGCAGATGGCCGGGGTCCTTGAGTTGACTCGCGAGCAAGGACCGCGAGCGGTCCGACGGGGGGAGAAAGCCGGGCCGGCCCGGCAGCGATTCGACCACCGGCCCACCCGCGACCGCCTCGCCGGGCTCGATCGCGTGGATCTCGTAGCCGTCGGTGCGGAAGATGCTGAACACCACTCGTCCGGTGCCCTGGGCCACGGAGAGCGCCGGGCTGTCCTCGGTGATCCCGCTGACACCGGTGAAGAGGTTGGTGAGCTGCGTGATCGAGCCGTCCGCCATGCCGTACCGGTAGACGTTGGTGATCCCGAGCGGGTCGGACAGGAAGTAGAAGCTCCGGCCGTCGGGGGCCCACTGGGGATTCAGGTGCTTGGCCGCGGGGAAGCCGGGCACCTCGCGGATGCGCCCGGTAGCGACGTCGAGCAGCGCAATCCGGGAGGGCGCAGTCGTGAGCCGCTCCAGGTTGGTGCCGAACCGGTCGGTCGAGAAGGCGAGGGTGGTGCCGTCGGGCGACCAGGCCGGCTGCAGATCGGCGTATGGATCGCTGGTGAGCTGGCGTAGCGAGTCGCGCTCGAGGTCGTAGACGTAGAGATCGCTGAGGCCGTTGACGATCCCCGCGAAGGCGATCGAGCGCCCGTCTGGCGACCAGCTCGGATTGAAGGCCTCGCCCAGCTCCGGCAGGCGGACTTCACGCGCCTTCTTGCCGTTCGCCACATCGTAGAGCTCCAGCACCGCGTGCCCGCTCGCGATGCCGGCGAAGACGAACTGTCGCCCGTCGGCGCGCCAGCTCCCGGCGGACTGGATGAATTGCAGGCTCTGGAGATGGTTGTCGACGGCGGTCTCGGTGAGCCGGCGTTGGACCTTCCCGGTGCGCGCGTCGGCCAGGAAGAGATCGATGGAGAACAGGTCGCGGTTCGACAGGAACATCAGCTTGTCGCCGTCGGGACTGATCGCGGGCCCGAGGTTGTACCCGACGTCGTCGTCCTTACCCGGTGCGATGAGACGCACCCCCACGCTCTCGGCCGGCTGGGTGGCGAGTCGTGTGTCACGGTAGGCCGCGTAGGTGTCGGCGTGCCACTGGGAGACCAGCTGGTCCGGGGTCATGGCCAGCACCGCCTGGATCCCGAGATCGATGTTGCGGCTGCGGCCCGCGGCGCGAAGCAGGTCGCCCATGATCGGGTCGCCCCACCGCCCGGCGACGTAGGCCAGCAGCGCCTGCCCGTAGCGGTAGGGGAAGAAGCGCGGGTCCAGGAGGTCCCGATAGGACGGCAGCGTGTCCTCCATGGCGCCCCGCATCCACATCGCCGTCAGCGGTGCGCTGGAGCCAAGGGAGAGGTACTCGGCCATGCCTTCGATGAACCAGAGGGGGAGGGC
>DATLHD010000275.1:0-3537 GCA_035540075.1 Gemmatimonadales bacterium | reverse complement strand
GCGGTGCCCCTCTCGAGCCCACTCGCGTCGCTCAAGGGATCCGACAACCAGCTGGTCTTCACCACCGCGCGCTACAAGGCGAACCCCCTGGTGATCCGCGGTCCGGGTGCCGGCGCCGAGGTGACGGCCGCGGGAGTGCTGAACGACATCCTGCGCCTGGCGGGCGCATGAGCGGGGCGGTCACGGCGTTCGCTCCGGGGAGCATCGGGAACGTCGGCCCCGGCCTCGACATCCTCGGCCTCGCGGTGGCTGGCGATGGCGACGTTGTGCGGGCGGAGTGGCTGAGCGAGCCCGGCCTCAGGATCCTCGATCCCGGTCATCCCGAGCTCCCGCGGGAGGCGGAGCGGCACACATCCGGGCTCGCGGCGCTCGGGGTGCTACGGCGCGCGGGCGAGGTTGCCGCGGGCGGCAAGGGCATCGGCCTCTCGGTCCGGAAGGGGTTGCCCCTCTCGGGCGGACAAGGCGGGAGCGCGGCCTCCGCCGTCGCCGGCGCGGTGGCGGTGAACGCGCTCCTGGGCGAGCCGCTCGGCCACCTGGAGCTCATCGAGGCCTGCCTCGACGCGGAAGAGGCGGTCGCTGGGCGGCACGCGGACAACATCGCTCCATCCCTGCTCGGCGGACTCGTGCTTATCCGGTCGATCGATCCCCTGGACGTGGTGCGGCTTCCCGTGCCGGCCGACCTCCATGTCGTGCTCGCGAAGCCGGAGCAGCGGATGCGCACGGCGGAGGCGCGTGCGGTGCTGCCGCGGGACGTGTCCCGCGCCGTCGCGCTGCACCAGGCGGCCCACGTGGCGGCCATAGTGGCCGCGTTCGCGCTGGAGGACTACGAGTTGCTCGCCCGATCGGTGGACGACCGGATCGCCGAGCCGGTGCGGGCGGGTCTCCTCCCCGGCTTCGCCGAAGCCAAGGCGGCTGCGCTCGCCGCGGGCGCGCTGGGGAGCTCGATCTCCGGCAGCGGACCCACGGTGTTCGCGCTGGCGCGGGGGCGCGAGAGTGCGGAGCGGGTGGCGCGGGCGATGGCCGAGGCCTATCGCGCCGGCGGCGCCAGCTGCAGCGTGCGCGTGAGCCCGGTAGACCGCGATGGCGCGAGGGTCACCCGCGAGGAGCAGACGTGATGCGGTTCCAGACCGAGCGACCGGCTAGCTGGCAGCTCTGCGTCTCCTGCGGCAACGAGCTGACCGAGACCGATCCCCACCCACGCTGCCCCCGCTGCGGCGGCCTGCTGGAGATTGTGCACCGTCCGCCCGACCTGACCGCACCCGAGCTGCTGTTGCGGTTCACGGAGCGACGCGGCAGGGCTCCAGGCACACCGTCCTCGGGGGTCTGGCGATTCCGCGAGATCGTCCTTCCGTCGGTGGAGCAGGTCGTATCCCACCCCGAGGGGAACACGCCGCTCATCCACCGCTCGGCGCTGGACCGCTGGAGCGGCACCGAAGGACTGCTGCTCAAGCACGAGGGTCACAACCCGACCGGCTCCTTCAAGGACCGGGGCATGACCGTCGGGGTCACCCAAGCCCTTCGCATCGGCGCGCGCGCCGTGGCCTGCGCCTCCACCGGCAACACGTCTGCCTCGCTCGCCGCGTATGCGGCGCAGGCGGGCCTCCCTGCCCTGGTGCTGGTACCCGCGGGCAACGTGGCCACCGGGAAGCTGGCACAGTCTCTCGCCTACGGGGCGCGGACGCTCCTGGTCCGCGGGGGCTTCGACGACTGTCTCCGGCTGGTGCAGGAGGCGAGCGAGCGGCTGGGCGTGTACCTGCTCAACTCCATCAACCCGTTCCGGCTCGAGGGCCAGAAGACGATCGTCCTCGAGCTGCTCCAACAGCTCGCCTGGAGTCCGCCGGATTGGATCGTGCTCCCGGCGGGCAACCTGGGGAACACCGCCGCCTTTGGAAAGGCGCTGCGGGAGGCGCGCGAGTGGGGACTGATCGACCGGATGCCCCGGCTCGCCGCGGTGCAGGCGGCGGGAGCGGCCCCCTTCGCGCGGAGCTTCGAGGAAGGCTTTCGCACGCGCTACCGGGTCGAGCCCGAGACCGTGGCCACCGCGATCCGGATCGGCGACCCCGCCTCGCATGACCGCGCGGTGCGCGCGATCCGCGAGACCGACGGCGTGGTCCTCGCGGTCAGCGACGCCCAGATCCTCGAGGCGAAGGCCGCGGTGGACGCCAGCGGGGTGGGCTGCGAGCCCGCGAGCGCCGCTAGCGTCGCTGGCGTGCGGGAGCTGGTGCGGCGGGGGACCATCGCGCCCGGTGCGCGCGTCACGGCAGTGCTCACGGGCCACGTGCTGAAGGATCCCGGCATGCTGCTCCAGTATCATGTCGAGACGGATCCGCCCCCGGCCGGAGCCAATCGCCCAGTGGAAATCGAGGCGGATTTGCGGGAGGTGGAGCGAGTGCTTTCCAAGGGCGTGAACGGTGAAAAATAAAAGGTGGAAAGGACGCGCCGCCCTTTTGGCCCTCTACTTTCCGCCTTTCACGCGCGTCCCCCGCCAGCTCTCCCCTGGGGAAAATCGCCCTTTCCTATTGCAGTTATGGAGCTGTTGTATACTGTTTGTCACGGGAGTTCTGCGGTAACGCGGCACGCACGGTCCTCACAATCACTGGGAGACACGCGATGGCCACCAGGAAGAAGGCAGCGAAGAAGTCCGCCAAGAAGAGCGCCCGGAAGCCCGCCAGGAAGTCGACCGCACGGAAGAAGGCCACCAAGAAGGCCGGCAAGAAGAGGACGCCGAGCGCGGCGTTCATGAAGCCCATGCAGCCCAGCTCGCAGCTCGCCGCGGTGGTAGGGTCCAGCGCGATACCCCGCACCGAAGTGACCAAGAAGCTCTGGGCCTACATCAAGCGGAACGGCCTGCAGGACAACAAGAACCGGCGCAACATCAACGCCGACGACAAGCTCCGTCCGGTGTTCGGCGGCAAGAGCCAGGTCTCTATGTTCGACATGACCAAGCTGGTGAACAGACACCTGAGCTGACCCTTCGTCACCTTCGACCTTCGAGGGCGTCCCCGCTGGGACGCCCTTTTGGTTATTTTGCGCCCCCATGGCCGGCGAATACATCTTCACCATGCGCGACCTCCGGAAGGTCGTGCCTCCCTCCCGCGAGATCCTGAAGGGCATTTACCTCGCCTTCTACCCGGGCGCCAAGATCGGTGTGCTCGGTGGGAACGGCGCGGGGAAATCCACGCTGCTCCGCATCATGGCCGGGGTGGACAAGGATTTCCTGGGCGACGCGCGGCCGCTTCCCGGCACCCGCATCGGCCACCTGCCGCAGGAGCCGCAGCTCGATCCCTCGAAGGACGTTCGGGGCAACGTGATGGACGGGGTGCGCGAGCAGCAGGCGCTGCTGGACCAGTTCAACGAGATCAGCGCCAAGTTCGCCGAGCCGATGGACGACGATGCGATGAACCGGCTGCTGGAGAAGCAGGGGAATCTCCAGGAGCGGATCGACGCGCTCGGCCTCTGGGAGCTCGACCACAAGATCGACCTCGCAATGGATGCCCTGCGGCTTCCCCCGGGCGACGCCGACGTGACCAAGATCTC
>DATLHD010000274.1:0-5354 GCA_035540075.1 Gemmatimonadales bacterium | reverse complement strand
CGCCGGCACCGGTTCGACCTCTGTCTGCAGCGTGATCCACCAGAGGGAAAACCATCACCTTGTACGGATCGGCGGCCCCGTCAGGGGTATGCACCGTCCACCAGATTCCGCCCACGGCCAGTGCGGTCAGGGCGGCCGCGGCGGCCGTTATCCGTCCGCGTCCTGGCCGGGTCTCCCTGCTCGCCGTCCGTGTCCCTGATTGGGTGGCGCCTGCCAGTGCCTCGGCAAACTCCTGGGCCGTATCGAACCGATCCGCCGGCACCTTGGCCAGCGCGGTCTCCACTGCCTGTTCGATCTCCGGCGGCAGCGCGGGCCGAACCACCCGCAGCGACGGGGGCGCATCGTGCCGGTGCCGCGCCAGGATGCTCTGCGCCGTCCGACCGGTGAACGGCGGCTGCCCCGCCAGCATCTCGTAGAGCACACAACCGAGGGCATAAATGTCGGAGCGCCGATCCGCCCCCTGCTCTCCGCTTCCCTGCTCCGGGCTCATGTACTCGGGCGTGCCGATCGCGATCCCGGTCCCCGTCAGGGCTTCCTCGTCCGCCGCCGAGATCGCCTTCGCGATGCCGAAGTCTGCGACCACGGCGTGCTCCCCGCTCAGCAGGATGTTGGCCGGCTTGATGTCGCGGTGGAGCACGTCATGCGTGTGGGCGTAACTCAGGGCCTCGGCCACGTCCCTGGCGATCTGAATGGCGTTCCCGAGCGAAAGCTGCTTCTCCCTCCGGATGAGGTCACGGAGAGTCTCGCCTTCGACGTACGGCATGACGTAATACAGGAAGCCGTCGGCGACGCCCGAGTCGTAAAGCGGAAGGATGTGAGGATGCTGGAGGCGGGCCGCGATGTGGATTTCCCGCAGGAAGCGCTCGGTGCCGAGCGCCGCGGCCAGCTCGGGTTTGAGCACCTAGATCGCGACGTCCCGATCGTGCTGCCGGTCATGGGCGCGGTAGACATGGGCCATCCCGCCGGACCCGACTTCACGATCGAGTTCGTAGCGGTCCGCGAGCGCGGCCCGCAGGCGTTCAGTCTGGTCCATCACGGTGACGCCCACACGAGACCTCGGTGGGGGACAATGGCAACTTGATCACCGTACCGTGAATTTTGCGTAATACTGAGTGTGTTCCACAATACGCCGTAGAATTGGCTATAGCTAGATGGCCCGAGCGAGCGCCCGCACCTAGGCCGGCCGGTCACCGGCGGCGAACCGCGCCACCAGCTCGGCCGCCGTCCGCGGCCGCCCCAACTCGACGGCCCGGGCAATGCCGAAGTCGCACACCAGCGAGCGATCGTCGCCGAGCAGGAATGTTGCCCGGCTCGACGTCCCGGTGGATCACCTCGTGGCCGAGCATTCCGAAGCCCGGCGCGAATCTCGTCCTCAGGGCAGAGAGCCGGGTACCGAGCCGGCACTGAGCACTCCGTTGGATATCGTGCCCTAAGTGAGCATTCCTACCAACGTGCTAGCGCTCTCCGGCCGTCGGGCCGGGTCCTTCTCCATGGCGAGAAGCACCGCCCGCTCCATTGCGGCCGATACGTCCTGCCGTACGGTTCGCAGGTCCCGCGGCGGCTCGCTGAGTTTTCGCGCGAGGACGGCCTGGGCGGTCGGGCCTGCGAATGGCGGCTCGCCCGCGAGCATCTCGTAGATCACACACCCGAGGGAGTACACGTCGGATCGCTGATCCACCTCGCCTCCGGTAGCCTGCTCCGGGCTCATGTACGTCGGCGTGCCGACGACAAGACCGCTGGAGGAGCTGAACTCGCCTCCTGCCGCCTCGATTGCACGGGCCACTCCGAAGTCGCAGACCAGCGCTCGCGGTCCGTCGAACAGCACGTTCTCGGGCTTGATATCGCGGTGCAGCACACCGTGCTCGTGCGCATAGTCGATCGCCTCGCCAATATCCTTCGCGATTCGGATCACGTCCTCCACGGGGAATGGTCCCTGCCGTTCCAGCCGGGCACGTACACTGTCCCCGGGAATGAATGGCATCACGTAGTAGAGCCGCGTTCCCGCCTGACGGGAGTCCAGCACCGGGACGATGTTCGGGTGCTGGAGCCCGCTGAGGATCTCGATCTCGCGATGAAAACGGGTGGTCCCCAGGATGGCGGTCAGCTCGCGCCGAAGCACCTTGACGGCGACGCGCTCGCCGCGCTCGGTGTCTTCCGCCAAATAGACGGCAGCCATACCACCGCTACCAAGCTCGCGGAGGAGCCGGTAGCGATTACCGAGCGCTTCTTGCAGGCTCGCCAAATTCTCGTGCATTGCCGTCGGCCCACCGTTCGTCCACCACGCATCCGCCACTGGCCTGTTGCGCCGGGTCGGCGAGCGGGCGCGGAGCTACCGTCGCTCCGCCAGCCGCTCCCACTCGGCAGGCGCCAGCTTGCTCGCCCGCCCCAGTGCCACCAGCGCATTCGCCTTGTAATACGGCCCCCGACTGGTTGCCAGCCCGCCGATCGGAAGACAGTAGTAGCACCGCCGGAAGATGAAGATCGCTCGCTCACCCGGCATCAGCGGTGCCGCCGCCGCCCAGCTGCTGTTGCCGGCGGTCACGGCCGCATACTGCACGACGATCTCGTTGGCGGCCAGCTCGCCGAACGGCTGGGACGGAGTGAGTGCGGCGGGCAACATGCCGAGGTCCGGACGCTTGGGGTGCTTCACCTTTCCCTTGTACACCGAGCCCACGAGCTTCACGTCGTACCAGGTCTCCTTCGCGCCCATCTGGAACCGTGGTGTTAGGAAGCCGTGCTCGGACGCAGGTCGACCGGAGTGGCGAGCACGATCAGATCGCCTGGAATGTGCATGGGACCGCCCCATTCGATGGGGCCGAGGATGGGCCGTTCTCTACTCTATGCCTCAGGCCATCGTCGGGCTAGGGGGAACTCCAGGGGAGGCTGCTGGTCCCCGGTGCCTCGAGGGGCCTATAGTTACGCGTGGCCCACGTAACCGATCCACCACCACGACAACCGCTTCCCCCGGCGGGCGACACCGTCCACCGGGAGCGCGTCGCCACCGTGCGTCGTCTGTCGCCCCATTGGGCCTTCTTCTCCTTCGCCGTGCTCGGCCTCCTCGCCTTCACGCTCTGGCTCCGGTACACGGCCACGGCACCGACGCCGGCCGCCGCGGCGCCGGAGCCGCGACCCCGCTCGATCGCGGTCCTCCCTTTCGTGAACGCCAGCCCCGACAGCGCCGACGAGTTCTTCAGCGATGGGATGGCCGAGGAGGTGACCGCCGGACTCGGTCGTGTGCCCGGGCTCCAGGTCGCGGCCTCCACTTCCGCCTTCGCGCTCAGGCGCGCCGGTGAGGACCCCCAGGAGGCCGGCCGGCGCCTCGGCGTGGCCACCGTGCTCGAGGGGAGCGTGCGTCATGCCAACGACCGCCTGTGGGTCTCGGTACACCTGGTGAGCGTGAGCGAAGGGTTCGATCTCTGGAGTGAGACCTACGAGCGGCCTCCGGACGAGATCGCCGCCGTGCAGGAGGAGATCGTCCGGTCGATCGTGGCGACGCTCCGGATCCCCGGCACCGGGCGTTGGGCCGACAGCGTGCTGATCCGGTCAAACCCCCACGCGTATCTGGTCTATCTTCGGGCTCGGCATGCCTTGGCCCGCCGGTCCGGTGCCGACCCGTCGTACGCCGCGGCGCTCTACCAGGAGGCCATCGGGCTGGACTCGAGCTTCGCCCCGGCCTGGGCGGAACTCGCCGCCGCGCAGCTGCAGCGCGTCCTGACGCAGGGCGCTCGACCGTCCGAAGCCATGCCGGCGGCCCGCGCCGCCGCGATCCGCGCGCTGGCGCTCGACAGCTCGCTCGCCGTCGCTCACACCGCGCTGGCGCAGGTGCGCTTCCTCTACGATCGCGACTGGCCGGCGGCCGACTCCGCGTTCCGGCGGGCCATGGCGATCAATCCCAGCCGAGTCGAGGTGCACCTCTGGTACGCGCGCCTGCTGCTGGCCATCGGCCGAGTGGACGAAGCTCAGATGCACGCCCGTCGCGCCCTGGAGCTCGATCCCCTCGATCCGGAGACGATCGCATACCTCGGCTGGCACAACCTCTACACTGGCAGGTACGCGGAGGTGCGCGAGAGCTTCGACCGCGCGCTGGCGGCGGACTCTTCCCGCGCGGAGACGCGCCGGCTGCTGGGGCTGCTGGCGGAGGTGATGGGCGACTACGAGCTGGCCGAGTCCCAGTACCGCGCGGCGCTCGACCGCGCGCCCGACGATCCCGAGGCGCTGGCCGCGCTCGGCCGCGTGCACGCGCTCGGCGGGCGGCCCGGGGAGGCCCGGGCCGTCCTGGCCAGGCTCGACTCGCTGACCGCCGCGCGCTACGTGTCCCCCTATCTCTTCGCCTCGATCGCCGAGGCGCTCGGCGATCGCCGCCGGGCCTTCGCCTGGCTCGAGGAAGCGGTGGAGGACCGTGCCGGCGACGTGGTGTACCTCGACCGCGACCCGCGCCTCGACCGGCTTCGCGGTGACCGCCGGTTCGCGCGGGTCAGACGCATCGTCGGGCTGCCCTAGGTCCACGGGTCACGCTCCGGTCACGGCCCCATGGTAGATCATGCGCATCTTCCTCCTGGAGGTGCTCATGCACCCGTTCTTCCGCAGCAGATACCCGAGGGTGCTGGTGGCGCTCGCCCTGGCGAGCGCGACGCCAGGCGTCGCCCAGGACATGGCGATTCGCAGGAATCACATCGCCGTCGATGTCGGTATCCTCCAGGGCGGGCTCTCCTATGCCCGGCGGGTCAGCCAGAAGTTCAGCATCGGCGGTGGAATCTGGGCAGCTTGGGAGCCCTGGAGCTCCTTCGACAGCAGCATCCTAGAGCCGGTAGGGGTGGAGCTCTTCGTGCGGGCGCATCCGTCGCGCGACGTGCACCTGGAGGTCGGCCCGTCGGTACTTCGGTACTACTCGCAGGACGATTGCTCGGAGTGCACCGAGACCTTCACCGGCATCCGCACCGCGGCCATGGTGGGGAAGGGCGTCTTCTCACTGGGCCCGACGGCTCGATTCGGGCGCGTCACGGGAGGCTCGTCGGGCAGCGAGCTAGGGGTCATCTTCGGCGTTCAGCTGCGGCTGCTGTTCGGCTGGGGAGAGTAAAGGGCGTCGGACTTCCATAGGCGGGAAGTGGCGACTACAATAGGCTCGCCATGACCACCCCACGTCACTTTCTCGCCATCCCCGACTTCACCCGCGCCGAGCTGCTTGCCGTCTTCGATCTCGCCGCCCGCATGAAGCGGGGAGACTGCACCGACAAGCCGCTCGCCGGCAAGACGCTGGGGATGATCTTCGCCAAGAGCAGCACCCGCACCCGCGTCTCCTTCGAGGTCGGCGCCTTCCAGCTCGGCGGACACGCGCTCTTTCTCTCCGCCCGCGA
>DATLHD010000273.1:0-4458 GCA_035540075.1 Gemmatimonadales bacterium | reverse complement strand
GAAGCGGTCCTGGAGCTCGCGCGTGAGCGCGTCGGGATCGTCTCCCAGGAAAATGGCGCACACCCCGCGCTCGCTCCGGGCGACCAGGATCGAGCCCAGCGAGCACTCGCCGACGGCGAAGCGGATCTCCGCCCTGGCGCCGCCCGCGCGATACTCGGTCGGCGTCATGCCGAGCATCTGCTCCGATTCGCCGTAGAACCGGCCGTTCGAGCTGTACCCCGAGTCGTAGATCGCCGCAGTGACCGTGGGCGCCTTTCCGAGCTCGCGGCGGACCCGCTCGCCTCGGTGGGCGGCAGCGTAGGCCCTGGGCGTGAGACCAGTCACCCCCTTGAACACCCGGTGGAAATGGAACGGACTCATCCCGGCCCGAGCGGCCAGCGCATCGAGCGCCGGGACGCGGGACGAGGTCTCGATCAGGCGGCAGATCTCCGTTACGGTGGCGGCGTGCTGTTCTGCGAGCGACGCACGGTCGGGGCGGCACCGCTTGCAGGGGCGGAATCCGGCCAGCTCCGCCTCCTCCCTGGTGGCGTGGAACCGCACGTTCTCCGGGCGCGGCAGCCGTGCGCCGCAGGAGGGACGGCAGTACACGCCGGTGGTCCGAACGGAGTAAAAGAAGGTGCCGTCCGCCGCGACACTGCGGGCGGCCAGCGCAGCCCAGCGCGGATCCTGCTCGATCACTCCGGCGGCTCTCGTCTTCGGGGACACTGTCATTCGCTTTCCCTCTCGCCTTCGTGGCATCGTCTGATCCTTCACGAGGGAAGTCTACCGGTCCACCGAAGGGACCGCACTCCGGTTCTTGCTCTCGAATTCGGCCCAGGCGCGTCGCTCCGCCGACGTGAAGTCGGGTAGTACGACCCGGCCTTCCGCTGCCGAGCGCTCTCCCGCCTCGATCACGGCCATCACCCCGCAGCCCTGGGCCGCGGTGACCGGTGGCTCGCCAGCGCCGGCGACCGCGTCCCGGAGCGCGGCGTAGTAGGCCGGATACTCACCGGGCGGAGCGCGCATCTCCCGGATGCCCCCGGGCTCGCCGGGGTGGATGGTCAGCGGGTCGGGGTCCACACCCCACCCGGGGGAGCCCGGTCTCAGGCCGCTCACCAGCTGCTCCTCTTGCCGGTCCCAGCCCGGCTTGATGAGGCTCGCCGCGGTGCCGCGAACGACGAACCGCGGAGCCGGCGCCGCGGCGAGCATACTGGACGACAGAATCACGCGGGAGCGCCCATAACTCAATAAAACGTGGAACCAGTCCACGACGGTTCCGCCTTTGCGCTGGATCCGCAGATCCGCTGCCACGCTCGCCGGGGGGCCGAAGAGCAGCAGGGCCTGATCCACCAGGTGCGCGCCGAGATCGTACCACACACCGGATCCCGGGCCGGCGCGCTCGCGCCAACGGTCCCGGATCTCCGGGCGGTAACGGCTCATCTCGGACCGGAGCTCGACCACATCGCCCAGCGCCCCACCCGCGATCGCCGCGCGAACGCCGAGGAAATCGCTGTCCCAGCGGCGGTTCTGGAAGACGGACAGGACCAGGCCGGCGTCCGATGCCAGGATCGTGAGCGCGCGGGCTTCCTCGAGCGTGATGGTGAACGGCTTGTCCACCACGACGTGCTTGCCCGCGCGGAGGGCCGCCTCCGCGAGCGGCGCATGGCTCTCGTTCGGGGTCGCGATGACGACCAGGTCCACGCCCGGGTTTCGCGCCGCCGCCAGGCGATCCGGGACGACGAGTGCGTCGGGATAACCGGTCTCCGAGGCGGCACGCTGGGTCCCGAGCACTCGAAGCTCCAGCCCGGGCGTGGCGGTGATGAGGGGCGCGTGGAAGACCCTCCCCGCGTAGCCGAAGCCGATCAGGCCGACGCCGATCGGCGTCACCGCCCGCTCCCGCGCACGATCCGCCCCAGGATGCCGATCGCGTCACTGAGCTGGGCGTCGGACAGGTAGGGCGCCGGACCGAAGCGGAGGATGTCGCCGCGGGTGTCGACCATCGCCCCACTTGCGTGAAGCTCGCGCGCGAGCGAAGCGGCCTTCGGCGAGCTCAAGGCGAGAAATCCGCCGATCTCGCCGAGCGGGACCGAGCGGTCGCGGCTGACCGCGGCCGGATCGAGATCGAGCGCGTCGAAGGCGGAGGCGAGGACGGCGATCTGATGCTGGCTCACCTGGCGCAGCAGCGCGGGCGTAAGTCCCCGCTCCCGGAAGAACTCGAACACCGCCGCCGCGCGGTAATGGCTGGTGGGATCGTAGGTGGCGCCGGCGAAGCGGTCGCCGCCCTGGCCGTAGGCCACGCGACCGCTCTCCTGCCGCTCGGCCAGGGCGGTGAACTCGCTGTACCACCCGGTCACTACCGGCCGCAGCCGGGAGCCCGGCGGCAGGCGCAGGAAACAGTTGCCCTCGCCCAGCTGGCAGTACTTGTAACCGCCTCCCACCACGAAGGCGTCGCTCAGGCCCTCTTCGGCGAGCGAGACCGGCACGACGTTGAGCGCGTGATAGACATCCACCAGGAGCGGTGCCCCGTGGCGTCGGCAGCTCGCCGCCACCTCCCCGAGCCCGCGGGCGATTCGGCCGGTGTCGAAGAACACGGCCGAGACGAGCACGAGCGCGGTCCGGTCGTCCACCGCGTCGGCCAGCCGCTCGGAGACCGTCTCCACCGGCTGCTCGGCGACCCGGACCACCTCCAGGCCCTCCTCGGCGAGCCGGTCGAGCTGGCGGCGAATGGTGTGGAACTCGCCATCGGTCGTGACCAGCCGGGGCCGGGTGCGTAGGGGGAGCGCCGACAGCAATCGCACGACCAGCTCGTGGGTATTGGATGCGAGCGCGATCCCGTCGCCTGCATCACCGAGCAGCCGGGTGAACCCCTCGCGCACCCGCTCGGCGCGCTGGAAGGCATGGTCCCACTTGTCGTCGACATACTGGGCAGCGTCGAGCCACGCCCGGGACTGAGCCTCGAAGCCGCAATCCGGCCAGGCCTGGTGCGAGTGCCCGGTGAGCAGCAGCCGCTCGGAGACGCGGAAGCGGGAGTAGTGGGGCGCGAGCGCGTTGGGCGAGCGATGCAGCGACGACGGGTCCATCACAGCTCGGTGCGGATGGCCCAGAGATCCGGAAAGAGGGGCTTGTTGAGCGTGGACATGAGGTATTCCGCTCCGGTGCTGTCGCCGGTCCCACGCTTCGTGCCGATCGTGCGCTGCACCATCTTCACGTGCCGGTAGCGCCACTCCTGGAGACCCTCGTCCAGATCCACCAGCCGCTCGCACAGGTCGGCCAGCCCCGGGTGGTGGCGGTAGACCTCCACCAGCGCGGGGCGCAGGGCGGGGGATGGCTCAACGTTACGGGTGACGTCGCGCTCGAGGTCGGACCGGGGCACCGCCACCCCATTGGCCTGGAGGTAGCGGAGGAACGCGTCCCAGAGCGTCCCGGCCTGGAGCCGCCGCTCGAGCCGGCGGCGGGGCTCGCTGCCCTCGGGATAGCGCTCCAGCGCGCGCCGATCCTTGAGCCCGAGGGCGAACTCCAGCTCCCGGAACTGATGCGACTGGAACCCGCTGCCCGCCTCGAGTCGGTCGCGGAATGAGAGGAACTCGAGCGGCGTCATCGTCTCCAGGATGTCGAGCTGGGCGACCATCACCTTCAGGATGGTGAGAATGCGCTTGAGCGTATGGGGCGCCCGGCCGCCGTCATTGCGGGAGAGCAGACACTCCAGGTAGTCGAGCTCGTGCAATACCTGCTTGAACCAGAGCTCGTACACCTGATGGATGACGATGAAGAGCATCTCATCGTGCTCGGGGCCGTCGGAGAGCGGGCTCTGGAGGCCGAGAAGTTCATCGGTACGGAGGTACTCGCCGTAGGTGGGCATGCGGGCAGGATGCGGCCGCGAGCTTGGCGGCGCAAGAGCGCCCGGGGTGGCAACTAGCGCTCGCGGCGCCAGGCGACCGGGTTGTTGTCGCGCCAGTTGACCAGTCCCGTCACCCTGCCGGCCGAGTCGCGCTCGAAGAGCCAGAAACCGCGGACGCCGTGGCGCACGAACAGCCGGTCGTCCAAGGCGTGGAGCGGCTGGCTCGAGCCACCCTGCCGGGTCATCACGAGACCGGAATCGGTGGCCGCGATCGTCAGGCGGATTTCCGGGGTGAGGACATAGCGCCCCGCATACTCGCGCGCGAGCGGCAGGGGCACAGGTACGCCCGCTATCGGGCGGGGCAGGGCCGTGGCCTGCGACGCGAGCTGCCGCCATCGTCCGCCGGAGCGAATCCAGGTGTCGGTGATGTGGAAGACCGTTCGCAGCTCCTGGCCGTAGAAGTCGTGCCACTCGTCCGCGTCGTAACTGAGCACGGCGACGGCGGAGTTGCCGGTGAGACGACGGCGGGTGAGGGTGAGCTTGCCTTTCTGCCCCGGCGGCAGCCCACGAAGGCCGGCCAGGAATTCCGCGCGATCCACGATCTCCCCCTCCTCGGTCGCCTGGAACCAGTCCGGGGCGAG
>DATLHD010000272.1:0-5663 GCA_035540075.1 Gemmatimonadales bacterium | reverse complement strand
CCCGCCGCTCCCCAGCGCGAAGAGCCGTCGGGCTTGACCGACGACGCGGGGTTTGCCGCGACCGATTGGCTCGCCCTCGACGAGCCGGCCGCGCCCCAGATCAAAGTGGTGGAGGACCCCGACGGCATTCCGGCCCTGGTCGAGCGCCTGCGCACCGCGCCGCTGATCGCGATCGGCGCCGAGACCTCGTCGCTCTTCGCCCAGAGCGCGGAGCTGGTCGGCATGTCGCTCTCGGTGTCGCCGACCGAGGTCTGGTATCTCCCGTTCGCCCATCGCACCCGCTCCGACCTGGGCTCCCTGGGCGAGGCGAGCGCACCGACCGCCACGGTGAGGAACCTCCCGCCGATCACCGACTTCGCGATGGCGCCGCTCTACGCACTGCTGACCGACCCCGCCGTGCCCAAAGTCGGCCACAGCATCAAGTACTGCTGGCAGGTCCTGCGCAGGGCGGGGGTGGAGCTCGCCGGCGTCGCCTACGACACGATGCTGGAGAGCTTCATCCTCGACCCGGGCCGCCGCTCGCACGCGATCGACAATCTCTGCCTCGAGCACCTGGGCCGGACGATGAAGACCTATCAGGAGGTCGTGGGCCGAGGAAAGGCCGAGATTCCATTCGCCGAGGTGGCGGTCGCGGCCGCGGCGAGCTACTGCGGCGACGACAGCGCCACGGTGCTCGCGCTGCACGAGCACTTCATGCCCGCGATCCGCGAGATGCGGATGGAGCATCTGCTGCGCGACGTGGAGATGCCGCTGGTGGAAGTGCTCGTGGACATGGAGTGGGAGGGCATCGCCATCGACCGGGCAGTCTTCGCCCGGCTCGACGAGGAGCTGAGCGCCGATCTCCGACGGCTCGAGGGCGAGATCTCCCGCGTGGCGGGGGTGGAGCTCAATCTCAACTCGCCCCGCCAGCTCGCGATGGTCCTGTTCGAGAAACAGCAGCTCCCCGTCCTCAAGAAGACCAAGACGGGGCCGTCCACCGATGCCGACGTGCTGGAGCAGCTCGCGGCCATGGGGCACGAGCTGCCGCGACTCATCCTCGAGTATCGCGAGCTCCAGAAGCTCAAGAGCACCTACGTGGACACGCTTCCGGCTTCCGTGGACCCGAAGACCGGGCGCATCCACACCAGCTTCAACCAGGCCGGCGCGGCGACGGGTCGGCTCAGCTCCAGCGATCCCAACCTCCAGAACATCCCGGTGCGCTCCCTCCGGGGTGAGGAGATCCGCAAGGGCTTTGTCCCCCGCGAGGGCTGGACCTTCCTGGTGGCGGACTACTCCCAGATCGAGTTGCGGCTTATGGCGCACCTGTCGGGGGATCCGGCCTTCATCGAGGCCTTCCTCCAGGGCGGCGACATTCATCGTCAGACCGCGGCGGTGATCTTCAACCTGCCGCCCGAGTCGGTGACGCCGGAGATGCGCGGGCGGGCCAAGACCATCAATTTCGCCACCATCTACGGCCAGGGACCGTTCGCCCTCAGCCGGCAGCTCAACATCTCGATGGAGGACGCCCGCGCCTTCATCGCCCGCTACTTCGAGCGGTTCGCCGGCGTGCGCGCCTTCCTCGACCAGCAGATCAAGCTGGCACGGGAGCAGGGCTACGTGGAGACCATCTTCAAGCGCCGGCGCTACATCCCCGAGATCCGCGACCGCAACTTCAACATGCGGGCCTACGGCGAGCGGAACGCGCAGAACTCGCCGCTCCAGGGCTCCGCCGCCGACCTGATCAAGGTGGCGATGACCAGGATTCACCATGGGATTCGGGACGCGGGCCTGCGGAGCCGGATGGTCCTTCAGGTCCACGACGAACTGGTGTTCGAGGTCCCGCCCGACGAGCTGGAGCTGATGATGGATCTGGTGCGGAGCCGGATGGAAAACGTAGTGGAACTTCGGGTCCCGCTGGTCGTAGATCTGGGGGTGGGTCCCAACTGGCTCGAAGCGAAGCGATGAGGTCCTGATGTCCCGGTTCCACTTCTCCGAGCCCGCCTTCGACCTGCCCGACGTCGACTCCGTGCTCGACGCGCTGGAGGCGACGGTCGTGGGGCCCGAGACCCCGATGTTCGACGCGGCCCGACAGAGCTGGCAGCCGGTGGCCCGGCACCCCGAAGTGCGGGCCGCATGGGCCGATCGGGCGCGGTATCGGCCGCCGGGCTCCGCGCTCGACCTGCCGCCCCTCCCCGAGGAGGACGCCCGGCTGGATGCCGAGGCGGACGAGGCGGCACACCGCCGGGCGGCCTACGCGATGGTCGTGCGCGGCAACCGGGTTCCGGTCGAGGAGCCGCCACCGGCCGAGCCGAAGCCGCGTCGCTCGATCGCGGCCGGTCTGGCCATGGTGCTGCTGGTGCTGCTGCTCATCGGTGTCGCGGTGGTGGAGCTGGCGACCGGGCTGGTGCGGGTGGCGGCCCGCGCGGCGCGGTTCTCGCCTTAAGGACTGTCATCCCGAGCGAAGCGAGGGATCTTGCCAGGGCGAGCAAGATCCCTCGCTTCGCTCGGGATGGCATCGGTCACGGAATCACATCGACCTCACCCGACGGCCGCCCCGGCCGTCTTCCCCCCGGCCACCAGTTCCACCTGCCCATCATCTGCATGAACGCCGGTACCAGCACCATGCGGATCACGGTCGCGTCCAGCAGCACCGCGACCGCCAGCCCGAAGCCGACCAGCTGCATCGGCAGGACCCGGGCGAACGCGAAGATCCCGAACACCAGGATCATGATGAGCGCCGCGGAGGTGATGACCGACGCCGTGGCGCTGAGGCCCTCCATCGTGGCGGCGGTGTTGCGGCCCGAGCGGTCGTAGGCCTCCTTGATCCGGCTCAACAGGAAGACCTCGTAGTCCATGCTGAGGCCGAACACGACCGCGAACACCAGCACCGGTATCACCACGTAGATGGCGGACGTGGGACCGTCCAGGCCGAACACCTGCGAGCCGACGCCGAGCTGGAAGACCAGCACGATGAGTCCGAAGGTCGCGCTCACGGATAGGGTGTTCATGATGATCGCCTTGAGCGGCACCAGCACGGAGCGAAACGCGATGGCCAGCATCAGCGCCGTCGCCCCGAGAATGAGACCCACCAGCAGTGGGAACCGCCGCAGCATATCGTCTTGAAAATCCAGGGACGCCGCGGTGTAGCCGCCCACCACCACCTGCATACCCCGAGTACCGCGGAGCTCGGCTTTGCCCAGCTCCCGCGCATGACGGACGAGATCCATGGAGGAGGTGAGGGATGTGGTGTCTGCCATGATCACGTCGAGCAGGGCGAGCCGGCGATCGCGGCTGAGGTAGGCGTCCACGAAGTCAGGATACTGCTGTCGTGCCGCGTCCATGTCGCTGTAGAGGACCGAGTAGGCGAGGAGCGAGGTCCCGGGCTCCAGGTCCACCAGGCTTCGTACCTCGCGCACCCGAGGGTCGGACCGGAGCGAGTCCGACAGGGTGCGGAGCCCGCGCAGCGAAGCCGTCTGCACTGCCGTCCGACCCTCGGGAGCCTCCACCAGCACCCGAATGGGAAACACATAGCCCGAGACGCCCATGCGGGAGAGCACGCTCAGCCCCTCGCCGGCATCGGTTCCCGACGGCCACCAGTGCCGCGAGGGAAGCCCGATCCTGATCCAGTACAGCGGCGCCGTGAGCACGGCGATGGTAACCCCGCCGTAGACCATTGCGCGGACAGGGTGGCGGGAGAGGGTGCGGGCCCACTTCTCCCACACCTGGGGTGCGTGGTACCAGGCGAGGCGTCGGGCGAGCCACTTCGGCCGGTCGATCTCGCGGCCCAGCACTGCGAGCAGGGCGGGGAGCAGGGTGACGGAGAGCAGCACTGCCACTGCCACCACGATGAGCCCACCGATTCCCACACTCCGGGTCTCGATCATCGGGGTGAATAGGAGGGCGCCGAAACCCACCACCACGGTCAGGCCCGACGTGATGACCGCGGAGCCGGCCGTCATCAACGTGCTGACCGCGGCCTCGCGCCGCCGGAGACCGTGGCGCAGCTCCTCGCGGAACCGCGTCACCACCAGCAGCGAGTAGTCGATGCCCACGCCGAGTCCGATCATCGTGGTCATGTTGAGCACGTAGATCGACATCGGGGTCACGCTGGTGAGGAGCCCGATGATCGTGAGCGACACGGCGATGGCGATCACGCCGATCACCAGCGGCAGCGCCGCGGCCACCAGGGCGCCGAAGGCGAGCACCAGGATGCCGAGGGTGAGCGGTAGGAGCGTGCGCTCTCCCCGCTGACTGTCCGCGGCGGCGGCGGAGCGGATATCCAGGTCGAAGGGAGCCCGGCCGGTCACCCGAGCGCGGTATAGCCCTCCCTCAGGTGCCCTTGCGAGCGCGCCGCGCACGGTCTCGCGAGTCGGTGGGACGAAAGCGCTCGCGCTGTCACCGTTCTCCAGGTCGATCGCGACCAAGACAAAGGTGGAACGCCGGTCGTGACTCAGGAATGTGGTGTCGCCAGTGCCGGGGTAGGAGACGAGCCCGCGGACATACGGCTCCCGGTCCAGGGCGGCGAGCATGCTGTCGAGCACCGCGCGCGACGGTCCGCTGTCGAACCGGGAAGGGCCCTCGAGAGTGATGGCGAAGAACTCGCCGATGGGGCGGGCGAACCGCTCGTTCAGCAGTTTTTCGGTGCGGGTTGCCTCGGTCTCACGCTCGCTGCCGCCACGGGTGTTGAGCCGGCCGGGCGTGGCCGGCGCGCGCACCGCCGCCACCACGCCGATCACTGTCCACACCACCAGCACCACCCAGCGCCAGCGCACCAGCGCCCGGGCGTAAGGTTCCATCAGGCGCAGGAGAGCCTCCGGACTCCGGTGCCGCGCCCGAGCGCGCGGCGGCCAATGTTAGGCCGGTGCAGTTCTCCGCGCTAGCGTGCTGGCGGGTTGGCCTGTCCCTTGCCAATATTCCGACGAACCATGCGCCGTGCGTTCCTCCCTCTCGTCACCCTCGCCCTCGCGCTGCTGATCCTGGTGGACCGGATCGGCCACATGAAGCTTGCCGCGGAGCGGGCGGGCGGGGCCGTGCAGGGGCCAAACTCCACCCTGTCCGGAACCGCGCATCCCGATGTCACCCACGAGGTTATCCGCAGGGATGGGGCCGCCGGACGCGCCGGCGGTGAGATCGGCGATCGGCTGGTCCGACTTGCCACCAGGGAACGGCTCTCCCGCGAGGCCTCCGGGACCTATCTGGACTCCTTGATCGTCTCCACCGATTCCGTTGTGCGGCGCTGGCCCGACAGATGGGGCAAGCCCATCAAGCTCCACATCGTGGAAGGCGGGGTTCCGGGCTATTTGCCCAAGATGGCGGACTTTGCCCGCGATGCGTTCCACCGCTGGGAGAACACCGGAGTGGGGCTCACGTTCCAGGTGGTATCCGACTCGGCGAACGCGGACGTCGTGATCCGCTGGATCGACCACTTCGACTTCGACCGCGCGGGACAGACCGACCTGACCTGGGACCAGGCGGGCCGGGTACGGCGGGCGTCGATCTCGCTCGCGCTTCGCACCCACACCGGCACCGTCCTGCCCGACGCTGCGCTCCTCTCCGTGGCCGTGCACGAGGCGGGGCATGCGCTCGGCCTTCCGCACTCCTCCGACACCAACGACGTGATGTTCCCGGCGACACGCACGGGTACGCTCACGGACCGCGACCGCCGCACCATCGAGGTGCTGTAC
>DATLHD010000271.1:0-3286 GCA_035540075.1 Gemmatimonadales bacterium | reverse complement strand
GGCGCCGCAATCATACCAGCCACCGACTTCCGCGGTCAGGATCCGTTTTCCGTGCTCGATCATCCACTGGAAGGCGTCGGTGAGGAAATATTCGCCCTTGTTCTTGGGCCGTGCCAGCACCTGATCGATCCCCTGCCACAGGCTGTCCACCGCCCGCACGTAGTAGAGGCCGATGTTGGCGAGGCGGCTGATCGGCTCGCTCGGCTTCTCCACGATGCGGGTCATGTAGCCCTGGGCGTCGGTGACCACGACGCCGAAGCGCTGGTAGTCTTCCACCTCCTTGGCCCAGATGATCCCGTCGGCGTCGGTCCGGTTGATCAGCGTGAGATCGGCCTCGAACACCGTATCCACGAAGATGATGAGCACGGGCTCGTGGACGTGGGGACGCGCCAGGTTCACCGCGCCGGCGGTGCCGTCCTGGACCTTCTGCTCGATGTACCGCTGGGGAATGGCGTAGCGGCTCCGGGCGTAGGCCTCGACCTGGTCCTTGAGATGACCGGTGATGAAGATGAGCTCGGTGACGCCGAGTCCGTCGAGCCGGTCCATCACCCAGTCCATCACCGGCCGGCCCGCCACCTTGAGCATCGGCTTGGGCACCAGATGGGTATGGGGACGCAACCGGGTCCCCCTTCCCGCGAGCGGAATGATGACTTGCATGCCTCAGCCTCGGCCGTAGCGGTCCTGGAGTCGCACGAGATCGTCCAGCTCCGGGGTGGATGCCTCGAGGACATCGCTGTCCACCACCGCCTCGATCTGGTGAATGAGCTTGGGGGGGATGTGCACCGTCTCGCCGGCCCGGAACGCGCGTTCCTCCAGCCGGTCGCCCGGCTGGGTCCGGAGCACCAGCTCGCCCCGGAGCACATGCATCGTCTCGTCCTTGCGATTGTGGTACTGGAGACTCAGGATGTGCCCGGCGCGCACGTGGAGGAGCTTGCCGACGTAGCGATCGGTGCGGGCCCAGATCAGCTCGTAGCCCCAGGGCTTGTCGACACGATACGGGACCTCTGGCACGCAGCCTCCGACGCCGGTTGGAAACGGGACGCGGAAATATAGGCGCCGGAGCGAGGAAGTCACCCGCCGATGCGGGGTTACGCGACTGGAGGAGCCCGGACGGTCGCCCGGCAGGAACCCGGGCCGCACTTGGCCGGTTGCAGCAGAATCGTGCGCACTATTCTCTGACGAATAGTCGCACTTGAAGTTATGTAACAGGCAATTAGTTGGGTGGAAACACAACACATTGACGGATAGTAGGGCGATTGTAGATTTGGCGAACGTCACGTAGGAGGAATCCCATGAACGCCACCGCCCTCGATCCCACCTCGCGGCACATCCTCCGGGTCCTCGCCGAGGACGGCCGGGCCAGCTACCAGGCCATCGCCGACGCGGTCGGGCTCTCCCGGCCGGCCGTGATGGAGCGGGTCAAGCGTATGGAAGAGGCGGGGCTGATCCAGGGTTACCACGCCCGGCTCGACCGGACCAAGGCCGGCTTCCCCATCACCGCCTTCGTCTCCATCCGCTACCCGGTGGCCAGCCGGTTCGGCGAGGAGCCCGCGATCGCGGCGCTGGTGAACGATCCCCAAGTGCTCGAATGCCATCACGTGGCGGGCGAGGATTGCTACATCCTCAAGGTCGCCGCTACCAGCATCGAGAGCCTCGAGGGAGTGCTCCGGCGGATCAAGGAGCCGGGCACGCCGGTCAGCACCAAGACGACGATCGTGCTTTCCTCCGTCTTCGAAAAGGCCGGGATCGCCCCGGTGGAGGACGACTGACATGGCGGGACTTCGTGGCCGGGCGCTGGTCGCCTATCTCCTGGTCTGCATCGTGTGGGGCAGCACCTACCTCGCCATCCGGATCGGGGTGCAGGAGCTGCCGCCCCTGCTCTTCGCCGGCGTGCGTTTCCTCATCGCCGGCGCACTCCTGGCCGGCCTCGTGCGGCTCACCGGCGGGCGGCTGCCCGCCCGGCGGCGCGATTGGGGCGTGCTCGCGGTGGTCGGCCTCTTCCTCCTGCTGGGCGGCAACGCGGTGGTGGTCTGGGCCGAGCAGTTCGTCGAGTCTGGCCCGGCGAGCGTATTCGTGGCGGCGGTACCGCTCTGGGCCGCCTTCTTCGACGCGATGATCCCGGGCGGCTCGACCGTGTTCACCTGGCGCGTGGGGCTGGGTCTCGCGCTCGGGTTCTTCGGGAGCGCGCTCCTCGCCGGCATCTCGCCCAACGACCTGCTGGGCGCGGACCTCAAGGGGCCGATCGCCCTCACCCTCGCGAGCGCGAGCTGGGCCCTGGGCTCGGTCTACAGCAAGCGCCGCCCGACCGAGAGCTCGCCCTACGCCGCGTCGGCGGTCCAGATGCTGGTCGGCGGCGCGGCGATCACCCTGCTGGGCCTGCTGGGGGGCGAGGCCGCGGACTGGCATACCACCAGCCGTGGCCTGGGCGCTCTGGCGTACCTGGTGGTGTTCGGCTCGATCGTGGGCTTCACCGCCTACGCCTACGCGCTGCGCCATGCCTCGGCGACGGTGGTCGGGACGTACGCCTACGTCAACCCGGTGGTGGCGGTCCTCCTCGGCTGGCTGGTGCTGGGTGAGGCGGTAACCAGCCGCACCGTCGCGGCGATGGTCCTGATTCTTGGCGCGGTGCTCATGATCCAGCTGGCCCCCAAGCGGGGACCGTCCCCGGTGGTCACGGCCCCGCAGCCGGTGCGGAGAGCCGCGTGACCGCGACGGCGCCGATGCTGGATCGGCCGTTCGCCAGCGACGACGAGCTGGAGGAGCTGGTCTCGGGCTTCGAGGACGGCACCCTGCCCAAGCCGCGCTGGACCCACCGGGCGCACCTCGCGGTCGGACTGGTCTACTGCGACCGCATGCCAGCGCCGGTCGCGTTGGCACTGCTCCGCGAGCGGATCCGCCGCTACAACGTGGCGAGCGGCGGGGAGAACACGAGCACCGCCGGGTATCACGAGACGATCACCCGGTTCTACATCTACATCGTGCGGCGCTTCATCGCGGAGGACGGGGAGGAGGGAACCCTGGCGGAGCGGGCCAACCGGCTCTACCTGCGGTACGGCGACCGCAATCTGCCCAGGCGCTACTACAGCGAGGCCCGGCTCTTCTCGGTGGAAGCCCGGGCCTGGTGGATCGATCCCGACCTGCGGCCGCTCGACTGAGCGGCCGCATCGTCACGATGGCGAAAGGAGCTGCCGCCGCAGCATGGTGAGCTTGCGGCGGAGCGATCCGTCGTAGTGCCGGGTGCCGATCCGCACCACTGCCCCGCCCAGAAGCTCCGGATCCACGGAGA
>DATLHD010000270.1:0-3486 GCA_035540075.1 Gemmatimonadales bacterium | reverse complement strand
GATCCGGTACGCCACCGCGTAGAGCACCTGGCCGTAGCGGTCGTACAGCTCGGCCATGGCGCGCTCGTCGCCCGCGGCGGCCCGAGTGATGAGGTCGATATCGGCGATCGGCGTCGCCCCGGGAGCGCTGCTGGGCGTCACGCGCGGCGGCGGCAGAACGGTGGCTGGTTCACTGGTGGCGGCGTAGGTCTCCTCCATCAGTCTACTCGCGCCGTCGAGCGCTTCACAAGCGGCCGGATGGCGCGAGTAGATCATGGGAGTGTCTTGGGCCGGTCCCCACGGACGAAGATCAGGGTCGCGACGCGATCGGCGTAGCGGACCCGGACGAGATTGACCTGGTCGGTGAACCGCTCGGTCAGCAGCTCGTGCCTGACCCTCGCGCCCGGGAGGCCGCCCGGGACGAGGCCCTTCAGTCGGACGACGAGAACGTCGCCCACCGGTTCCGAGCCGAACCACTCCAGCCGAACCGGCGTGCCCCGCCGGTCCGCGATGCCGAAGCGCTCGCCGACGTAGATCTTCAGGTCGCCCGTGCCCGCGAGGTCATCGGCGAACATCCGGATGGTCACCAGCACCGAGTCCTGCCGCGCCACCAATTCCGCGGAGGAGGTGTGGCTCGGATGGGGCACGCCCGCCACGAGGGCCAGCAGGTGGGCCACCAGGGCGGGACCTCGCCCTACCACGGTAGCCGCTCCAGCGCCATCGGCACTGCCGCAACGGCCACTGCGGCCGAGACGGTGACGACGCGCAGGCGGTGGCCGAGCAACAAATCCACGCCCGAGAGCGCCACCGACGCGGCCGCGAGGATCGCCAGTTGCCCCAGCTCGATGCCGAGATTGAAGCCGAAGAGCGGGGCCGCGATCGATCCCGTTAAGAGGCTGCTGAGGTAGTTCGCGAAGCCAGCGCCGTGCACCAGCCCGAAGACGCCGGCGAAGACCGGCCGGTAGCGGCCACGGAGCGGCGCGCGCTCACGCTCGCGGACCAGCAGGTTTTCCGTCGCGGTGGCGAGAATGGTCACCGGGATGAGCAGCTCGATCAAAGCGGACGGAAGCCGCACCGCGCCCGTGACCGCGAGCGCGAGCGTCACCGAATGACCCACCGTGAACGCGGTGATCACGCCGATCGCCTGTCGCCAGTCGCTCCCGCGGTAGATCGCGGCGAGCGCCAGGAGGAAGAGCACGTGATCCAGCGCCGATGGATCGGCGATGTGGTGCACGCCCAATCGGACAAAGGCGGCGATCTCGCTCATGGGACGCTGCGACCGGAGCGGAGGCGCCGGAGCGTCGCGCGCGCCTCGTCGGGCTGGGTGGGATGCCACCGGGGGTTGATCGCGAGCGCCTCCTCGAGCCAGCGGGTGGCGCGGGCGCGCTCCCCGGCGGCGGCGGCGACCGTTCCGGCGTGATAGTAGAGTGAGGCGTCGCGCGTGCCCATCCCGAGCGCCCGTTCGGCGGCGCGGAGCGCTGCGGAAAGCTTCCCTGACCGGTAGAGCGCCCAGGCGAGCAGGTCCCAGCCGCAGACGTCAGGCCGAGTCCGGATCTCCTCCTGGGCCCTCGCGAGGATCTGGGGGACGCTCCGGCCGCGGTCGAGCAGGTAGAGACTCCACGCCCGGTGCATGCCCCCCGCCTGGCCCGATACGGCAACCGACATGGCGCGCTCGTACTCGGCGCTGCCGGCGCGGTCGCCAAGGGCCTCGTGGCTCAGCGCCAGCAGGCCGAGTGTGGCGGGGTCAAGCGACGCCGCGATGGCACGTTCGCCCAGGGCGATGGCGTCCTTCCAGCGGCCGCGCGCCACGGCCACCCGGGCGAGACCGTCGAGCAGACGATGATCCTTCGGCACGTGCTGCAGCCCGTGCTCGAACTCACCTTGCGCCTCGCCGAGCCTGCCATTCCGCAACGCGAGGTCTCCCAGGCGCCAGTGGAACCATGCAAGCTGCGAGCGGGGAATGCCGTGGCGACCGGAGGCCTCCTTCAGCGCGTCCCGGAGGAGCTGCCGCGCCTCCGCGGGCCGACCACGAATCTCGTCCCACCGTGCGTACCGCGGCGCCACCGCGAGATCGGTGCGCACAGTGAGCAGGGTGCCGAAAGTGTGGGCGGCCTCCCGATAAGCTCCGAGTTCGATCTGGATCTCGCCCAAGAGCGCGCGCGCCGACATGGAGGCGGAATCCCGTGCGACCAGGCGCTCCGCCGCCGCCCGGGCCTCGAGGAATCGGTGCCGGCCCATGAGACTCGACGCGAGGACTTGAAGCGCTTCGCCGTTGTGCGCTCTGCGGAGCGCGAGCGAGCGCCGCGCGTGCTCCTCAGCCCGGGCCAGGTCCGCGTCCGCCATTCCGCTCCGCTGTGCCCGCTGGAGATAGACTCGGGCCAGCTGCGCATGGTCCCGTGCGGCGAAGCTGTCTCGCTCGACCCGGGACTGGAAGAAGGCCAGGTCCATCTCGAGCACCTCGGCCTCGCCGAGGGGGGCCGGTGCGGACGCCTTGGGACGTCCAAGTCCGCCTGCGGCCGCGAAGGCCGCACTCCCCGCACCGATCGTCAGCGCCAGGAGTGCGGCCCAGCGCTGGGCGTGCCCCCGGTTCAATTTGGCTCCCCGGCGTATGGGAATGCCGGCAGAAACTGCGAGTCCGTGCTCACGTTGTCCGTGGTCAGGCCTTCCTTCCCCGCCGCTCCCGCCGGGTCGGCGCCGAACGGGTCGCCGAAGACCGCGAGCAACGCCAGGTCCGTGACGTCGTCACCGAGCTTGCGGCCGCCATACCCGTTGGCGAACGGCGCCAGCGGCAGCCACGTCAGCCAGCCCGCCGTAGCCGGATCCTTGTCGGTCTGCACGATCAGCATGTCTGGCAGGAGCACGCTGCCCAGGGTGTTGGCGTACTCGGCCGAGCGTCCGGCCACGCTCCCGGGCCCCGTCAGGAACCCGAGAACCTCCGCGCCGATAGTCGCCACGTCGTCCTCAGGCCCGATGGAGCCGTGGGTGGGATGACTCTGCTTGGACAGCAGAACCTCGCTCACGAGCGGATTGCCGAGCCGTTGGATCTGGTTGTAGGCACGCGGCTCGGCGGGACCGGTGCCGCCGTCGCCGTCATCATCGCTGCAGCCAGCGGCCGCGAGAGCCGCCGCGACGATCGCGAGCGTGAACGCCCGGCGACGCGCGGGCGAGAGGATGGTGCGATGCATGTGATGTCTCCTCCGGTGATGCCGCGTCAGCGGCTGATCGTTCCCCAGCTGCCCAGCTTGCCCGGCGCGCCGTTCTCGATCGTCGAGCTCGGCAGCTCGACCACGATGGACAGCACGTTGAAGCCCTGGACGTAGTTGATGCCTGGATTGCGGAAGTAGAACGGCGCGCTCGGGTTCGGCGTGAGCGCACAGGGGGCCGCCAGCGGTCCGCCGACCGGCATCCGGTCGGGGAGGATGCAAAAGGCGGCCTCGAGATCGAGGAAGAACGGATCGTCGCGCGGGCCGGCGAAAACCTGGAGGTCGGAGGAAGCCCCGAGCGGGG
>DATLHD010000269.1:0-5077 GCA_035540075.1 Gemmatimonadales bacterium | reverse complement strand
GTTGGTGGGGTGGCGCCGGAGGTCCACCAGCAGATCGTTCATCGCGTTGATCGGCGTCATGTTCGCGATCCGCTGCCGTAACGCTCGCGTGGCCTCCAGCGTCTCCGGATCGAGCAGCAGCTCCTCCCGCCGGGTGGCGCTGGCCACCAGGTCGATCGCCGGGAAGATCCGGCGCTCCGCCAGCTCCCGGCTCAGCACCAGCTCGCTGTTGCCGGTCCCTTTGAACTCCTCGAAGATCACCTGGTCCATCTTGCTGCCGGTGTCCACCAGCGCCGTGGCGATGATGGTGAGTGACCCGCCGCCCTGCGCCGGATCCACCTTGCGCGCGCTCCCGAGAAAGCGCTTCGGCTTCTCCAGCGACTGCGCGTCGAGCCCCCCTGACAGCGTTCGGCCGGTGCCCTTCTCCACGGTGTTGTAGGCCCGGGCGAGGCGCGTCAGCGAATCCACGATCAGCACCACGTCCTCGCCCAGCTCCACCCGGCGGCGGGCACGCTCGAGCGTCAGCTCCGCGACCGCCACGTGCTGCGACGCCGGGTTGTCGAAGCTCGACGCGATCACCTCGCCGACGCCCGCCGCTTCCATCTCGAACACTTCCTCGGGCCGCTCGTCCACCAGCAGAATGAGCAACGTGGCCTCGGGGTAGTTCTCGCTGACGCCCTGGGCGATGGCCTGGAGCACCATGGTCTTCCCCGCCTTCGCCGGCGCGACGATGAGGGCGCGTTGCCCCTTGCCCAGCGGCGTGAGGAGATCGATGACCCGGTTGGTGGGATCCGGCTGCCCCGAGCGGATGAGCCGCGTCTCCAGGCGGATGAGCTCGTTGGGATGAATGGCGGAGAGGCGGGGGAACTCGGGGCGGCCGCGGAGCTGCTCGGGGGGTCTGCCCAGGACCGCGGTGACCCGCTCGAGCGTCGGCCCCCGTCCCCGACCGCCGGGCTTCGTCTCCCCCTCGATCTCGTCGCCGGGGCGGAGGCCGTATTGGCGGATGATCCGCTCGCCCACGTGGACGTCGCCGTTGGAAGGCAGGTAGCCGGCCTCCCGGCGCCGGAGGAAGCCGGAGCCCCGCCCGGCGATCTCGAGGACGCCGAGCATCAGGCCTGGGCCACGGTGCGCTTGATGCGGTGCAGGATGGCGCTGAGCCCCTGCGTGCGGGTCATGCCAAGCGTCTCGCTGAGGCCGAGTTGGTCGAGGAGGTCGTCAGGGATCCTGGACACCTCCTCCGGAGCCGCCCCCTCGAGCGAGCGGGCGATCAGGGAGATGAACCCCCGTACCGTTGGGGCCTCCCGGGGAACGTCGGCATGGATGTGGACCTGGCCGTCCTCGACCTCGACCCACAGAAACACGGGCGTCTGGCACTCGGGCACCCGATGGTCGCCCCGCGCCTTCTCCTCCTCCAGCCGCTGGGGCAGGGGTGGGAGCTTGCGGGAATAGTCGAGGAGGGTCTCCAACCGCGTGGTGCGATCGGCGGCCTTGAAGCGGGGGATGATGGCGTCAATACTAGGCATTGGAGGAAAAGTAGTGGCAGATGCGCGCCCGGTCAGGGTCGCTTGACGGTATCCCGGGCGATGCATAAATATCCACTCATGGTTCTCCCGGCCAGTACCGCGCTCCCCATTATCGGGCTCCGACTCTCCCCGAGAGGCGGCGCGCGAGCTTGCGGGTAGCGGGACCACCCGATCCAGCACCGAACCGCGGCCTCTCCCTCCGAGAGGCCGCTTCCTTTTTCTGGGAACGCCATGACCATTCCGGACGCCTCGCCCATCCGGCTCTACGATACCACCCTCCGTGACGGCACCCAGCGCGAGGGTCTCTCCCTCTCGGTGGAGGACAAGGTGAAGATCGCCCGCGTCCTCGACGGCCTCGGCGTCCATTACATCGAGGGTGGCTGGCCCGGCTCCAATCCCAAGGACGCCGAGTTCTTCCGCCGCATGCAGGAGGCGCCTCCCTCGGTCGCGAAGGTGGCCGCGTTCGGCAGCACCCGACGGGCGGGCGCACGGTGCGAGGAAGACGGCAACATCCGCGCGCTGGTGGACGCCGGGACGCCGGTCGTCACCCTGGTCGGCAAGACCTCGACCCTCCACGTGGATAGGGTATTGGAGACGACGCGGGAGGAGAACCTGCGGATGATCAGCGAGAGCGTTGCGTGGTTCAAGCGCCTCGGACGGGAGGTGGTATACGACGCGGAGCACTTCTTCGACGGCTGGCGGCTCGACCGCGGGTACGCGCTCGCGACGCTCCAGGCGGCGGAGGAAGCCGGCGCCGACACGGTCGTCCTCTGCGATACCAACGGCGGGGAGCTGCCCGAGGTCGTGGCCGAGCGGATCCTGGATCTGCGCGGGCACCTGGCGGTACCGCTCGGCATCCATCCGCACGACGACTCGGGTCTGGCGGTGGCCAACGCGCTCGCCGCGGTGCGGGCGGGCTGCGTGCAGGTACAGGGGACGATCAACGGCTACGGCGAGCGCTGCGGCAACCTCGACCTGGTGCCGCTGATCGCCAATCTCCAGCTCAAGCTGGGCCACCGCGTGGTGACCGAGGAGGCGCTCCGCCGGCTGAGCGAGGTGTCGCACTACGTCGCCGAGGTGGCGAACCAGCAGCCGGACCCCCACGCGGCGTATGTGGGACGCAGCGCGTTCGCCCACAAGGGCGGGATCCATGTCGCCGCCATCGCCAAGGTCCCCGAGAGCTACCAGCACGTGCAGCCGGAGCGGGTGGGCAACAGCTGCCGTGTCGTGGTCAGCGAGGTGGCGGGGCGCCGGAACGTGCGGCTCCGCGCCCACGAGCTGGGGCTCGCCGCGGGCGAGGGTGAGGGCGCCGTGCTCCAGCGAATCAAGGAGCTGGAGCACCGCGGCTTCCAGTTCGAGGCGGCTGAGGGATCGTTCGAGATGCTGCTTCGCCGGAAGGACCCCGCCTATCAGCCCCCGTTCGTGGTGGACGACTTCACCGTCATCGTGGAGAAGCGCGGAGGCGACGGCATCCGGGCGCAGGCTACGGTCAAGCTGCGGGTCGGCGACGAAGTGATGCACACCGCCGCCGAGGGCGATGGGCCGGTCAACGCGCTCGACCGCGCGGTGCGGAAGGCGCTGCTCCCACATTACCCCGCACTGGCCGAGGTGTACCTGGTGGACTACAAGGTGCGCATCGTGGACGAGCATCTGGGCACCGCCGCGCGTCCGCGGGTGATCGTCGAGTCGGCCCGGGGGACCGAGCGGTGGAGCACCGTAGGATGCTCGGAGAACATCATCGAGGCCAGCTGGCTCGCGCTGTGTGATGCGCTGGAGCTGGCACTCCTCCGCCCGCGGGCGAGCCGGGTATCAGCGTGAGGCCCGGGCGCCCTTCGCTTCGGCCCTGACTTCGGCGAGCTCCGGGAGGTCGGGGTCGGCGGCTTTCCAGTTTCGCGCCAGCAGACCGTACCAGTGCGCGGCGCCTTCCCGGTCCCCGGACTTCGCCGCCGCTCGAGCTCGGCCGAGCAGCACGGGGGAGCGGAGCGGGGTGCGCTGCAGCGCGGTGTCATATGCGGCCGCGGCCACCTGGAACCGGCCCATCTCCAGGAGCAGATCCGCCAGAAGCTCCCGGGCGGTCGGATCGATCGGCGGTCCCACCTGTGATCGCTCTTCCTCCAGCGCGGCGGCTTCGGTGAGCGCGGCCACCGCTTCTTCGTTCCTCCCGCGGATCCGCGCGTCCATCGCCGTGAGGATGCGCTCGAAGGCCCGGACTCCGGGCGGCATATGGCCGTGGTGACCGGCGATGGTGTCGGCCCTGAGCCGGAACCCCGCCACGGCGGCAGCCACGCTGGCGCTGTCCCCTCTCGGCATCGCCCCCGACGCGGCCTGGAGTACCTGCTCCCACGGCCGCGGCACCACTCCGGGCGTCGAATCCGGCCGCCGCGTCTCCACGACGTTCTGACAGCTCACCATCGTCAGGTAGTGCCGTACGGGACCGGGCTGGTCAGTCTCCAGGAAGAGTGCACCCAGTGAATCGCTCAGCGCCTTGGCCCGGGCATAGCGGCCCTGCTGCAGATATCCGTAGTGCAGCCAGGCGGCGGCGTGCAGGTCCAGATCCTCGTTGGGCCGGCCCTTCCGCTTGACCCACGCCTTCGATGCGGTCCAGGCAGCCTCGTTGGAGGAGACGACGTCGTCCCACAGCCCCAGGTGCACGAAGATGTGAGAGGGCATGTGAAGCGCGTGCTCGGCTTTCGGCGCGATGCGAGCGTACCGGCGCGCGACCGGCAGTCCGAGGGGAGCGAGCAGGGGATCGTCGTATGCGTGAATCAAATAGTGCGTGGCGCCCGGGTGCGTCGGATTCCGGCGCAGCACGTCCTCCACGATGGCCGCCGCCTGCACCGAGGGGCGCAAATCCGACTTTCCACCCATGCGCAAGCTCAGTAGGGCGAGCGCGCGCAGGCTCGCCCCCTCGAGGTCGGTCGGGTAGTCCTCCTGTATGCGGGCCATCGCGTCCTCGTAGGCCCGCCGGCGCTCCTTGAGCTCGCCCTTCCCGTACAGGGCCTCCACGGCACCCAGGTAGGCCCGCTCCCGCGCATTTCCCCCTCGTGCGACCCGCGCCTCCGTCCCATTCCCCAGCCGCGCAAGCGCTGCGCGCGCAGCCGTGGAGTCGTGCTCTCCCCAGATGGGGTGATCGTAGGTGAGCGCCTCGCCCCAATAGGCCATTGCGAAGCCGGAGTCGACTCGCTGCGCTTCCCGAAACGCCTCGGCCGCATCTACGTACTCGAAACTGTGGAGCAGGGCCAGTCCCCGGAGGAACGGCGCCTGCGCCCGAGGCGCGCCCGAATTGGGGAAGCTCACCGAGCCTAGCCCGGTAGTCTGCGCCCATCCGCCGGTCGGCCGCGCTGCCGCGATGAGCACGACCGTGAGGAGGAGTAAACGCAGCCGGTGCATGGTGGCCTCTGGTGGGGCAGGTTGCGCGAATGTACATCCCTGGTGGGCGCCGGTGAGGGTACCGGGGAGGCGAGGAACCTTCCCGGCGGTGCCGGCGTTCCCCATGAAATCCAGCCGGTTCACCCACATCAGCCAGGCACCATGAGTCAACTCGAGAAATACGACGCGATCGTGATCGGTGCCGG
>DATLHD010000268.1:0-3547 GCA_035540075.1 Gemmatimonadales bacterium | reverse complement strand
CCGCAGAAGGCGCCCATGCTCGGCGTGTGGACCATCTCGGCGGCGGAAGGGGCGGGGAACGCGCCACAAGACGTTGTGCTGCGCCTGTTCACCAACAGCGGCCGGCTGGAGCGGGCGGCTGAAGTGAGCGGGCTGGACCTTCGCAAGGTGGAGAGCGAGGTGAAGAACCTTCCCAATGAGGACGATCCGTCCGCACCGCCCATCGGGGTCCGGCGGAGCGTGAAGCTCAGAAAAACCACGCTCACCTGGGAAGGGCGCCAGGTGGACGACAGCACCAAGGCCAATGGTGTGGTCACGGTCGTCTGGCGGGCGGACAGCAAGCGCCGAGGGCCGATGACGGCTCGCCTCGCGCTCACGCCCGAGTGGACCAAAGGTATGGCCGGATCCCTCAGGGTCGAAGGCGACGACGACTTCGCCGAGGCAGTGAAGGCGTCCCCGATTCGCTTCGTCGGGCCGGCAGTGATTGGAGGCAGCGGGGAGCTCGCGTTCGGGCGTTGATCCGCACCGGAACACTTCGATGTAGAAGATGTTCATAATCGCAGACTCTGAATAAATACAGGCAGGGTAGCGACACTGTCGCCTTGTTTCGGGTCAAGGTTTTGCTGCTTCCGTAAGTTGCATATTTTCAATGTGCTAAGCACTGTCATCTCACCTCGTTTCCAGCCATCACCCGGTGAATTGCGCGCCTGGTAGCGCACCATCCAGATATTCACGTTCGGGACTTATCAACATGTGGAAACCGCGCTGGAACGCTCCCTGACGATGGGGAGACATCCCGGGAGTACAGAAGGTGGCGTGCTCCGCGGCCGCCGAATACTGACGCTTGTTCCCGGTCTCGATGGAGATGCCATCTGGTGGGAGAAGGGCCGCGTTCGTGGCGTGGGGCGCGCAGCCGTGATCGACCGCCAGGCGCCACGAGCTCTCCCCCGCTACGATCTTCCGAACGCGCTCATCACGCCGGGTTTCGTCGACGGTCATACGCACTTCGTCATGTGGGCGTTGGGCCGCCGGCGGGTGCAACTCGCCGGCGCGCGAACCCGTGCTGAGGTGGTGACCCGGGTCGCCGCAGCCGCGCCGTCGCGAGGATGGATCCTGGGCCACGGGTGGGATGCCAACAACTGGAGCGAGCGTCCGGACCGGTACACGCTCGACCGGGTGCACGCGAACCCGGTGTACCTCGATTCGCTCGACGTTCACGCGGCCTGGGTGAACAGCGCGGCGCTGGCGGTCGCCCGTATCACCCGGGAGACGCCCGATCCGACCGGCGGTCGGATCGTGCGGGACGCCGCGGGTGAGCCGACCGGCCTGTTGCTGGAGCGCGCCGTGGAGCTCGTCGCCCGCCTCGTTCCACCGCCTTCGGACGAGATCCTGGACGAGGCCCTGCGCGAGGCGCAGGCCGAGGCGCACCGCCTGGGGGTCACCGGAATCCATGACGTGGAGGACGAGCGCGCCTGGGCCGGATTCCGCCGTCTCGAGCAGGCGGGCGACCTCGAGCTCCGCGTGCTGTTCCATCCGCCCGTCGCTTCGCTGCCGGATCTCGTCCGCCGCGGCCAGCGGAGCGGTGCCGGCTCACCCTGGCTCGGCATGGGTGGGGTCAAGCTCTTCCTCGACGGCAGTCTCGGCAGCCGGACCGCATGGATGCTCGAGCCCTACGAAGGAAGCCGCGACCGGGGCATGCCGGTGGCGGGCGAGGACGCGGCCGTCGAGGCCATGGGGCTGGCCGCCAGGCACGGGATAGCCGTCACCGCGCACGCCATCGGCGATGCAGCCGTGCGCCAGGCGCTCGACCTGTTGGAGCGGCTGCCGCGCGCAGCGGTGCCGCACCGTATCGAGCACTTCCAGTGCGTCCACCCGAGCGACCTCGCCCGCGCGGCGCGCGCGGGCATCGTCGCCTCCATGCAGCCCGCCCACCTTCTCACCGACATCCCGCTGGTGGACAAGCATTGGGGCAAGCGCGGTCGCGGCGCCTACGCCTTCCGCTCGCTCCTCGAGCGCGGCACGTCAGTCGTCTTCGGGAGCGACGTGCCGGTGGCCTCCGTGGACCCACGCGAGGGTGTGTACGCGGCAATGGAGCGGCGCGCCGCCGACGGAGCGCCACGCGACGGCTGGCGGCTCGAAGAGCGTCTGGGTTTTGAGGAGGTCGTGCGCGCCTACACCCTGCAGGCCGCGCGCGCATCCGGCACCGACCGGCGCCTCGGTCGCCTCGCCGCGGGGATGGAAGCGGACCTCGTGGCCTGGGAGGTGGACCCCGCCATCGAGCGGGGTGACGGCGCCGCCTTCCGGGCCGGACGTGCGGTGCTCACGGTGGTGGGCGGACGGGTCGTGATGCATCGCTGACGGGCCGACGTTAAACTCCCCGGATGCGCAACGCCGTACGCCGCACCAAGATCGTCGCCACGCTGGGCCCCGCATGGTCCGAGCCCGCGCAAATGACCGCCCTGCTCGACGCGGGCGTGAATGTCGTCCGCATCAACGCCTCCCACGCCACGCCCGAGATCCGGGCGGGATGGGTCACCGAGCTCCAGAAGATCAACCAGGGCCGCACCGAGTCCACCGCGATTCTCGTGGACCTCCAGGGACCGCGCATCCGGGTCGGTACGCTGGAGCAGCCGCTGCGGCTGGAGCCCGGGCAGCGCGTGCTCTTCGCGCCCGAAGGCGATGCCCGACCCGGCGAGATCCCCACCACGTACGACGGGCTTGCCGCCGACGTGCACGTCGGTGCGCGCATCCTGCTCGACGATGGGCTGCTCTCGGTGGAAGTGACCGGCGTTGGTGACGGCCGGGTGGAAGCGGTGGTGCACTACGGTGGCGAGCTGAAGTCGAACAAGGGTATGAACCTCCCGGGGCTGGAGGTGAGCGCGCCCGCGTTGACCCCGAAGGACCGGGAGGACGTGGAGCAGGCCGTCGCCCTGGGCGTGGACTACATCGCGCTCTCCTTCGTTCGTCGGCCGGAGGACATGGAGGGGCTGCGCGCGCTGGTGCCGCGCACCACCAAGCTGATCGCGAAGATCGAGAAGGACACGGCGCTCCGGAACCTGTGCGGCATCCTCGATGCCTCCGATGCCATCATGGTGGCGCGCGGCGATCTCGGCGTGGAGCTGCCGTTCGAGGAAGTGCCCCTCATGCAGAAGCAGATCATCCGTGAGGCGAGCCTTCATGGCAAGCCGGTGATCACCGCCACCCAGATGCTCGAGTCCATGATCAACGCGCCGCGCCCGACCCGGGCCGAGGCCTCGGACGTGGCCAACGCCATCCTCGACGGCACCGACGCGGTCATGCTCTCGGCGGAGACCGCGGTCGGCCATTACCCGGTCGAGGCGGTAGGGGCCATGGACCGTATCGCGCGCGAGATGGAGATGCAGCGGCCGGGACGCGGCGTGACCATCGACGCGGCGTTGGGCCGCCGGTCGGGCGAGGGCGTGAACCTCCCCAATCACCGCCCGGGGCAGGGCGGGCCGGTCCGCACCGAAGACGCGATCGCGGTGGCCGTCTGCGCCGCGGCGGAGATGCTGAGCGCGCCGGTGATTCTCTGCTTCACCAGCAGCGG
>DATLHD010000267.1:0-5595 GCA_035540075.1 Gemmatimonadales bacterium | reverse complement strand
GCAACGTGCTCCACCGCCTCTATCTCGGAGCCAACGAGATTCTCCAGATGGCGGGACGGGTGCATGGCCGGGTGCCCAATGGCGAGGTCTTCATCCTCAGCGACCGCGATCTCGATTTCTCGTCGCTCCGGCCCACCCCGCCCGAGTTCCAGCTCGCCGGCGACGCGGAGCGCGTGGCGATCACCTGTGCGGCGCTCGGCGTGGACGCTCGCGACCTGGACCTCCCGGTCCCGCTCGACCGCGCCGCCTACCGAAGGACGGTGGACCTGCTCACCTCGCGGGGCCTGATCGAGAACGGCCGGCTTACCGCCTATGGACGCGAGGTGGAAGCGCTGCCCGTGGAGCGGCCCTGGGGCGAGCTCCTGGTGCACGCCGGCTCGGAGCTGCTGCCCATGGTGGCGGTGTGCTCCACTATCGAGTCACTCCACCGGATGATGCGGGAGGAGCGGGACCTCCACGGCCTGGTCGCCAACGGGAGCGATCACCTCACCGCCTACAACGTCTACGCCGAGGCGGTGAACCAGCACGGCTATCTGGGCGAAGTCTACGGCCTTCCGCGCCACCTCTTCGACGAGGGACTGGAGGAATGGGCCGAGCGTCGCGGGGTGCTGGTCAAGGCGATCGAGGACACGGCGCTCGGTCTGGCGTCGGTCTATCGCTCGCTCGACCTCGCACTGCCGAAGCAGTTGCCCCACGCCTCCAAGGATCTTCGGCTCACTTGGATGGATCTGGTCGCCCGGGTGATGCCGTTCGACCTGGTGATCGACGAGCATACGGCCGACGGCATGGAGGCGCGCGTGTCCAAGACCTCGGTTGCCGGGAGCTGGGGCGCGGTCGCGGGAAGCCTGCGTTTCTTCGCCGACCGCTTCGGCATTGCCCGCGCGTCCATCGAGGGCACCACCCTCCCGTACGACCTGGTGAGCTCCTATGCGGCCGTGGGTGAGCCGACCGTCGTGCTGACCGGGCCCCGGAAGCATCAGCGGCTCGCCCTGGAGCGGCGGCGCCGCTACTTCGGGTTCCAGCTTGACACCGAGATGGAGCAGCTGAACGGGAGGATTCCCGACCGGCTCAGAGACGAGGCCAGAGATCTGCTCGCCGGCCTGCTGGTTTCGGGTGACGTCGTGCACCCCGACGTAAGCCGTCTCAAGCGCGCCGTGGGCGAGCTCGACGAGCTGTGGCGGAGATCGGGGGGAACCCTGCCCGACCTCGCGCCCGAGGCGGTGCGCCGCCGCGTCCTAGCGCAGCTGGGTCAGGTGGAGGGCTGGGAGGACTTCCAGCGGACTCGGGTCGCGCTCGATCCGGCGGCGCTGGTAGACCAGCCGACCCGGGAGCGCCTCGCGGCACTGCCGGCCATGGTGCGGCTGCGGGGCGACGCCGCGCCGGTGGACTACGAGCTTCAGAACGGGGAGGGAGTGGCCCGGATCCGCCTCCGGGAAGGGCAGGCCAAGCGGCTGAGGCTCGATGAAGTGCCGGCCCTCGACCGGCCTGTCCGGTTCGCCGTCCAGCGCGGCCGGCACCCGCCGCTCCCGGCCGATACCCTCCCCGAGCTCCAGGCCCTGCTGCGCAAGGTGCCCAGGTATGAACCCGAGGAGCGCGGGGAAGCCCGGATGGGAGGGGCGCAGGGGCGTGGCAAGGGTCAGGGAGGGGGGCGGACGAGGCACCGCCGGCCGCGAGGTCGCCCCGGCCGCCGACGCTGAGGCCGTCCGGCGGTTCAATGTGCACTTTAGGGCTCAAAGGGCGTCTAAAAAGATAGGAGGCGCCACCCGGCCCGGCCGCGGCGCGTCGCGATCTGAAACCACACTAGGTGTTACCTTCGTACATTACGCCAATGCCAGAAGCCGCCACTCTCGGATCCCTGCCGTCCGTGTTTTCACCCCTCGCCAAGGCCCTGCTGGACGGGTTCAGCGAGGGCGTCGTGGTTTTCGACGCGGAGGGTAGGGTGCTGTACGCCAACCAGCAGGCGCGGGAGGCCCTGGCCGGGATGGAGCTGTCGGATTCGGCCCCGGACCTGCAGCCTCGCCTGGCGGCCTTGGGCGGTCGCCTCCGTCCGCTGCGGGTGGGTGCGCTGGAGCTCGGCGAGGCGATGTTCATCCCCGGCGTCGAAGGCCCTGCCACGTTGGCTGCCCGGGAAAAAGAGGCTATCGTCAAGACGCTCGACGCGCACAACTGGAAGCTCGCCGAGACGGCCAGGCACCTGGGGATCAGCCGCACCACGCTCTGGCGTCGTCTGAAGGCGTATGGGTTACACCGAGACGGCCGGAGCAAATGGGCGCAAGTCACCTAGCTGTCTTCCTGCTGGCTCTCGTCGCTCAGAATCCCCCTCCCGACTCCTCCTCTCCCTACAGCTCTCCGGCGGTCAAGCACCTGGTCGAGCGCGCCATGGCCCGCCGGCGCGTGGCCGATTCCGCGGTGCTCGACTACCGGGCGCGCATCCACTATCGCCTGACCTTCGGGGTAGGCCGCCGGCGCTGGGCGCGAGTGCCCACCTCCGCGGTCGAGGAGCAGGTGGCCGATATCCAGTGGCAGCGACCGAACGACCTCCGGCTCGACGTCCGGGGCCGGCGGTCACGGTCCCGCTCGGAGGATGTGGAGCTCTCGAGTGTGTGGGATCGACCGTGGTTCGTGCCGCGATCGGTCGATGACTCGGTCCGGATCTTCAGCGACGAGTTTCCCGCCACCGGGGCGCTGCACCCGCTCGCGGCCGCCGCCCCTGCGTGGTACCGCTACACGCTCGGCGAGGCGTTGTCGGTCACCCCGGGGACTGGTGGCACCCTGCGCCTTTTCCAGGTGCAGGTGACACCGCGACGCAAGGGGCTCGCGCTGATCGCCGGAGAGATGTGGATCGATTCGGCGAGCGCCGAGGTGGTTCGCCTCAGCTTCCGCTACGTGGGCACCGGGCTCTGGGTCCTGCCCGAAGGCGAGAAGCGGTCGGACACCGCGTCGGCGCGGCGGATCAACTCGATCGCCAATCAGCTCGTGAGCGTCGACGCCGACCTCGAGTACGGGCTCCAGGACCGGCGCTACTGGATGCCCTTCCGGCAGGTGATCTCCGGCCGGGTGCGGATTCCGCTGGTGAGCGATCTGGTGATCCCTTTCCGCGCGGTCACCACGTTCGACGACTTCGAGATCAACACCGGGAGGCCGATCGCCTTCGAGCTGCCGCTCGGGCCGGATGATCCGGACTCGGTGGAGGCGCGGCGCGAGGCTCGGGATTCCCTCCGCCGCCGGGATCGCGCCGCCGACAGCCTGCGCTCCTGGGATTACGCGGATCGCTGGCCCGGCGGACGCTACGAGCTGCATCGCCCTCCGAACGCCTCCCTCGACCGGTATCGCGGCTGGCTCGACTCGCTGTCGCTGGAGGGCGATCCGGCCGACCTCGCCCGCGCCCGCGACGTGGAATCGGATCTGGCGCGCCTGGCGGAATCGCTACCCGACTCGGTGACCGGGCAGCGGTGGCACGGCTTCAGCTACGAGCGCCTCACCGACGCGTTCCGCTATGATCGGGTCCAGGGCATCTCGCTCGGACTAGGGTATCGGGTCCGGGCGCCGGGCCTCGCGTTCACCAACCTCTACGGCACCGTGCGGTACGGCTTCAGTGACGAGCGGGTGACCGGGCGGCTGTCTCTCGTCCGCGACGCCCCGGACGGGCGTCTCACGGTCAGCGGGTACCGGGACGTGGTGAGCGTGGATCCCTTCGCCCTGGCGCCGGGGTTCGGCAACTCGTTCAATGCGCTGTTCGTCGCCCATGACAACGCGGATTACGCGCTGGCGCACGGCGGATCGGCGCAGTACGAAACCTCGTTGCGCACCGGCCTCGAGCTCACGCTCGGAGCGCGATACGAGCGACAGACGAGCGTCGACAGGGCTGCCGAATCCGAGGTGAACGACTTTCTCGGCGGCACGGGAGTGTTTCCGCTCAACCCTCCAGTGGACGAAGGTCATTTCGGCGGTGGGTTCGCCCGCCTGAGCGGCGTGGGCGACCTGCGGTGGCACGCGACGGCGGACGTCCTCGGCGGAGCCGGAACGATCACGGGACGTCTGTACGGCGATCTTCGCTACGGCATCGGCGGCTCGCGCGGCCTGACGGTCCGCCTCAAGTCGGGGATCGCGACCTCGCCGACGCTGCCGCAGTCCGAGTTCAGGCTGGGCGGGATCGGGACGGTCCGGGGACACGACTACGGCGAGCGGCGAGGCCAGTCGTTCTGGGCCGCACAGGTGGATGTGGCGCCGGTGAAGGGACGGCTGCGGCCGGTCCTGTTCGTGGACGCCGGTCAGGCCGGTGGCGCCGAGAGTCTCCTCTCGGGAAAGGTGCTGGCCGGCGCCGGCGTCGGCCTCTCCATGTTCGGAGGCTTTTTGCGCTTCGATCTGAGCCGCTCGCTCGCGCCGGACGATCCCGGTCTCAGGTTCGATATCGCTGTCCAGCAGCCCCGGTAGGCTCGCTGTCCGCCCCCGGATATATTGTCGGATGTCGGGTCGAGGAGAACATGCCGGCAATGAGCGACAACCTTCACAATGGCGACGTGATGGACGAGTCCGAGCCCCTCCTGGATATCGAACAGGCGGCACGGTTCCTGAACGTGAGCGAGACGTCCTTGCGCCGGTGGACGAACGACGGCCGATTGGCGTGTCTTCGGGTCGGGCGACGGCGCGAGCGGCGATTTCGCAGGGTGGACCTGCTCGCGTTCCTCGAGCGTGAGCCGGCCGGCGACTCCCGCGCGGCCGGCTCCCTCGCGCGCGGAACGCATCTGTGCGGGCTCTACTCCAGTGAGGGAGGACAGGTGCACCAGGCGCTGATCTTCCTCGCGGAGGGGTTCCGGTCCGGAACCGTCACCTACCTGGTGGGCACACCGGAGACGCGGGGACGTATCCTCGCCGGGCTGGAGCGGGAGCACGGGGATCTCGACGCGGTGATCGCCGAAGGCCGGCTGGTCGTCAGTAGCTACGCCGAAAGTGCCGCCGCGCAGTTGGTCTGGTGGGAGGCGCAGATCACGGAGGCGGTGCGCCGCGGGGCCACCTTGGTGCGCGCCATCGGTGACGCCAGCGCGTTCATCGAGGCCGCCTCACGGGAAGAGCTGCTCGAGTACGAGGCGGAATACGACCGCCGCGTCGCGCACCGCTTTCCGGTCGTCACCATGTGCCAGTACGACGTGCGCCAGTTCTCCGGCATGTACGTCGTGAACGCGCTCATGGCGCACCCCGACTGCTTCGGGCAGTCCGCCGAGCGGATCCTTGCGTGATCCGCTGGCCGCCTTCGGGCGGCTGGCGATCGGTGGTGTGGTGCTGGCGACGGCGTGCTCGCGGGAAAGGCCGGCCGACTCGCCTGGGGCCACGCTCGAGGCGCGGTGGGTGGGCAGCGACTCCGGAAAGATCGTGGCACCGGCCGTCGCGGAATGGTGCGACAGCCTGCGGCTGCTGGAGGTGAGTGCGGTGCACGGGGACACCGGCATCGCCCTCGTGCTGTATCCGGCGGGACCACGCGATACGGACCCGGGATCAATGAGTCCGCCGGATACAGCACGAGGGCGATGCCGGTGTCCCCGTGCACCGCCCTCACCTCCAGCAGCCGCAGGCTGTCGCACCATTCCGCGACGGCCG
>DATLHD010000266.1:0-4076 GCA_035540075.1 Gemmatimonadales bacterium | reverse complement strand
GGTCGGCATCCTGTCGTCGTCGAGCGGGATGAAGCGGCGGGTGTCCTCCAGGGTTGACCAGATCACGTGCTGCACGCCGGCCTGCTTCGCGGCCTCGGCCATGTACCCGGCCTCGGTGTACTCCTTCTCGGCTGAGAAGTGTTCCCAGAAGAACGTCACGCAAAAGACGCCGTACACGCCTTCGAACGCCTGGCGCAGGGAAGTGGGATCGTCCACGTTCGCGGCGACCACCTCCGCACCTGCATCGGCCAGTGCCTTCGCCGGTGGCCTCTTTGGGTGCCGGGTTATGGCGCGCGGCTTGAACTGCCCACTCGGGTCCGCCAGGATCGCCCGTACCAGCCCGCCGCCCTGGGCGCCGGTCGCGCCCGTGACGGCGATGATCTTCTGTTCGCTCACGGCATTCCTCCTCTTGAATTTACTCCAATGCAGTTGCGCCCGAAGGGACGAAACACAGGAGGAAAACAACCAAGCATGCAGGAAAAGTTCTGCGGCGGGGGTCACTCACATATAGTTGACAAAAGCAAGTAATTGCCCGAAACTGGGAAGTCACTAGCCGCAGAGCCGCTGCATGATCGCCACCGCTGCCGAACCCGTCGCCGCTGTCCGCCACTTCAACCGCTTTTACACCCGCCAGATCGGGCTCCTCGATGAGGGCCTGCACCACAGTCCTTTTTCCCTCACCGAAGTGCGGGTCATGTATGAGATCTTTCACCGCCCCGGGATCACCGCGACCGGCGTCCGGGAGACGCTGGCGCTCGACGCAGGATACCTGAGCCGTATACTGAGGGGATTGCGGAGGCAGGGTCTGGTCTCGGCGCGGGCACCGGTCACCGACCGACGCCGGCGGTCGCTCACCCTCACCGACCGAGGGCTGCGGACCTTCGAAGGGCTCAACGCCCGCTCGAGCGAGGAGGTCGGGGCCATGCTGGCACGCTTAAGCCGGCTCCAGCGTAGGGATCTGGTCCGGGCGATGCGCGGCATCGAAGACCTGCTGGGGAAGCCGCTCGCCGGCACCGACGAAGTCGTGCTCCGGGATCCACTTGCCGGCGAGCTGGGCTGGGTGGTGAAGCGGCACGGCGAGATCTACACCGCCGAGTACGGCTGGACCGCCGAGTTCGAAGGACTGGTCGCCGGGATCGTCAGTCAGTTCGTGACCGGCTTCGATCCCCGGGTGGAGCGCTGCTGGATCGCCGAGCTGAGGGGCGAGCCGGCGGGCTCCATCTTCCTGGTGAAGGACACGGCGAAGGTGGCGAAGCTCCGGCTGCTCCTGGTGGAGCCCTGGGCCCGGGGGCATGGTGTCGGCACTCGCTTGGTGGATGCCTGTCTCGCCTTCACGCGCGAAGTAGGGTACGCGAAGGTCCGGCTGTGGACCAACGCCGAGCTGCACGCCGCCCGTCGCCTCTACGAGCGGGCCGGCTTCCGGATGATGGAGGAGAGCCCTGCCTATCGCTTCGGGCAGGACCAGGTGTTCCAGACCTGGGAGCTGGACCTGATCTGAGTGCGGCACGCGGGATGTGACGCGAGCCTACAGGAGCCCACATGGCAGACCAGGAAGTGCGCGCCGACCGACGATCCGCCCCGAGGACCGTGCTGCACACCCGGGATGGGGTCGTGCTCGTGGTGGGGCTGGTGCTTGGCGCGGGCATCTTCCGCGCCCCACAGCTGGTGGCGGGCGGCAGCTCCTCGGGAGCGATGTTCCTCGCGCTCTGGGTCGTCGGTGGGGTGGTGTCCCTGCTCGGCGCGCTCTGTTACGCCGAGCTCGCGGCGGCCTATCCCAATGCCGGGGGTGAGTACCATTTCCTGAACCGTGCCTTCGGTCGGCGCGCCGGCTTTCTCTGCGCCTGGTCGCGGATGACGGTGATCCAGACCGGCTCGATCGCTCTGCTGTCGTTCCTGGTGGGCGATTACGGCGCGACGCTGCTGGGCGACGGTGAGCCGAGCACGAACATCTCGGCCGTGGTGGCCGCCGGCGTGGTCGTGGGCCTCACGCTGATCAACGTGGCCGGCCTGCGGCAGAGCGGTGGGCTGCAGTACGCGCTCACCGCGCTCGAGGTCGGAGGCCTGGTGGCGGTCATCATCGCCGGTCTCGTCCTCGCCGCCCCCGCGCCGAGCGTCGCGCCGCCGGCTGCTGGTGGTGGGATCGCCCTGGCGATGGTCTTCGTCCTCCTCACGTTCGGTGGCTGGAGCGAGGCGGCCTACATCTCGGCCGAGCTGCGCGACCGCCGGCGGGGCGCGGTGCACACGTTCGCCTGGGGGCTGGGCATCATCACCGTGCTCTACCTCCTAGCCAACGCCGCCTACCTCCGGGCCCTCGGCCTGGCCGGGGTGGCCGACTCGTCCGCGGTCGCGGCGGATCTCATGCAGCGGTCCGTGGGCGCGTGGGGTGCGGCCGCAGTGAGCTTCGCGGTGATGGTCGCGGCGCTTTCGTCGGCCAACGCCACCATGATCACCGGCGCGAGGAGCAACTACGCGCTCGGTCGGGACGTCCCCCGCTTCGCGTTCCTTGGCGACTGGAACCAGGGGCATCACACACCTCGCGCCGCCTTTCTGCTGCAGGGCTTCATCGCGCTCCTCCTGGTCGGCTTCGGGGCGCTGGCGCGGAGCGGATTCGAGGCGATGGTGGCGTACACCGCGCCGGTGTTCTGGCTGATTCTGTTCGGCACCGGGGCGGCGGTGATGGTGCTCCGCCGCCGCGATCCGGATACGGAGCGGCCGTTCCGGGTGCCGCTCTATCCGGTCGTCCCCCTGCTGTTCTGCGGGGTCGCCGCCTACATGCTCTATTCCAGTGTGGCCTACGCGGGCCGCGGTGCGCTCCTAGGCGTCGCCGTGATGCTCGCGGGCATCCCCATTCTGGCTGTTGCCGGCCGCCGCAGCGAGGCGGCCATCAACCCTCCAGTCGCACGAGGCACCACATGGGCACCCTAGCCCTCACCCGCTGTCGACTCGCGCTACCTGCCCTGGCGGCCACGGTGGCGCTCGTCTTTCCGCCCACGCTCGCGGGGCAGGAGACCGCCGCTCCCGCACGGCAGCCCGACGTCCATTTCGTTCCCACCGACACCACCAAGGTGCGCGAGATGCTCTCGGCCGCGAACGTGACGGCCAGCGACACGGTCTACGACCTGGGCTGCGGAGACGGCCGCTTCGTCATCGCCGCCGTCAAGAAGTACAAGGCGCAGCGCGGCGTATGCGTGGACATCGATCCGGTTCGGATCAAGGAGAGCAAGGGCAACGCGGACACCGCCGGCGTCACGAAAAAGATCGAGTTCGTCGAGGGCGACCTCTTCGAGCAGGACCTCTCCCCGGCCACCGTGATCACCCTCTACCTGCTGCCGTCGCTGAACGAGCGGCTCCGCCCCAAGCTGTTCCGGGAAGTGCGCCCCGGCACGCGGATCGTCTCCAACGCCTTCGACATGGGCGACTGGAAGGCGGAGCGCACGATGACCATCAAGACGAACTCGGGGATGCAGAGCTACGCCTACCTCTGGATCATTCCGGCGGACGTCTCCGGTCAGTGGCGGCTCACGACCCAGGGTGGGAGTGCCAGGGAGTACACCCTGGACGTCAAGCAGAAGTACCAGGAGGTCTCGGGCACCGCGACCTCCGGTGGAAAGGCGGCACCGCTCACCAATTTCAGCGTGAAGGGCGACCAGGTCTCCTTCGCGGTTGGTGACGGGGCGGACCGGACCGAGTTCACCGGAAAGGTGTCCGACGACAAGGCGAGCGGAACGGCAAAAGGGAAGGGCGGGAGCTCTTCCTGGAGCGCGATGCGGACCAAGCCAGGAGAGCGGCCCGACACCGTGAACGCAGGAACCTGAGCACGAGGATGTGAAGCGATGACGTCAACACTCGTCGCCGGGGCCGTCCCGGCGTTACTGATGGCCGCGGCGGCCGCGCCGCTCGCGGTGCAGGAGTGGGCCGTTCCCTGGGAGGACACCCGGCCGCGCGATCCGTACGTGGCGCCCAACGGACTGGTGTGGTTCGTGGGACAGGAAGGGAACTATGTCGCCAACCTCGATCCCAAGACCGGCAAGTTCGATCGCTACGAGATCGACCCGGGCACCCATCCGCACAATCTC
>DATLHD010000265.1:0-11501 GCA_035540075.1 Gemmatimonadales bacterium | reverse complement strand
TTCCGACGCAACGTCGAGTCGAGGGCCTCCAGCGACGTCTCCCAGGCCGACATGATGTCCTCCGCCAACAATGAATGTGATCCCGCCATGTCTCAGGACGCGTCCGCCACCCGGGCGGCCCGGGCGGCCTTCTTCCGGTCGTTCGCCGTGAGGACCCGCTTCCGCAGGCGAATCGTCTTGGGGGTGATCTCGATGAGCTCGTCCTCCTCGATGTACTCCAGCGCATACTCGAGGGTGATCTGCCGGGGCGGCTCCAGGATCACGTTCTCGTCCGAGGCCGTGGTCCGCATGTTCGTCAGCTTCTTTTCCTTGGTGACGTTGACGTCCAGGTCTCCCGGCCGGGAGTTCTCCCCGGCGATCATCCCTTCGTAAACGAGGTCCCCCGGCGAGACGAACATTTGCGCTCTCTCCTGGAGGTTCCCGAGAGCAAACGCCACGACGCTGCCCTCGCGGTCCGCCACCAGTACCCCGCGCTTACGCCCCGCCAGGGGACCGGCCCAAGGCCCATAGTCCATGAACCGGTGGTGCATGATCCCCGTGCCCCGGGTATCGGTCAGGAACTCGGAGCGGTAGCCGAACAGGCCCCGCGAGGGGATCCGGAAGGTGAGCCGGACCATCCCCTGCCCCGGGTTCCGCATCTCGATCATCTCGCCACGCCGCGGCCCCAGCTTCTCCATGACGACGCCCATGTACTCCTCGGGCACGTCCACCGTCAGCTCCTCGTACGGCTCCTGCCGCTCGCCGTCGTCGCCCAGCTTGGTGATGACCCGCGGCCGTGATACCTGGAACTCGTATCCCTCCCGCCGCATCGTCTCCATCAGGATGCCGAGATGAAGCTCGCCGCGGCCGGAGACGGTGTGGGTATCCGGGCTGTCGGTCTCCTCCACCCGGAGCGCCACGTTCCGCTCCAGCTCCCGGTACAGCCGGTCCTTGAGCTGCCGACTGGTGACGTACTTCCCCTCCCGTCCCGCGAACGGGCTGTTGTTCACGATGACGTCCACCGAGATCGTGGGCTCCTCGACCGCGATCCCCGCGAGCCGCTCCGGATGCTCCACCACCGTGAACGTCCGCCCGATCTCGATGGTCTCGAAGCCCGAGAGCGCGACGATGTCGCCCGCCTCCGCCTCGTCCACTTCCACCCGGTTGAGCCCGTCGAAGGTGTAGAGCCTGGTGACCTTGTTGCGCTCGAACTCCTCGCCCTCCACCAGCCCCGGCTCGCCCAGCGGCAGGAGGGCCACCTGGTCGCCCACCTTCACGCGGCCACGCTCGATCCGCCCGATGGCGATCCGGCCCAGGAAGCTGGAGAAGTCGAGGGTCGAGACCAGCATCTGGAACGGGCCGTCGGGATCGCCCTTCGGCGCCGGGACGTGGTCCAGGATCGCCTGGAACAGTGGCCGGAGGTCGGTGCCCGGCTGCTCGAGCTCGGCCGTGGCCGTGCCGGCGCGGCTGGAGGTATAAAGGAAAGGCGCGTCGAGCTGCTCGTGGGTCGCTTCCAGGTCGATGAACAGGCCCAGCACCTCGTCGTGCACCCGCAGCGGCTCGGCGTCCGACCGGTCGATCTTGTTGATGGCGACGATCGGCCGGAGCCCCAGCGCCAGCGCCTTCCGGGTGACGAACCGCGTCTGCGGCATCGGCCCCTCGGCGGCGTCCACGAGGATCAGCACCCCGTCCACCATGCGCAGGATCCGCTCGACCTCGCCGCCGAAGTCGGCGTGGCCCGGCGTGTCCACGATGTTGATCTTGGTGCCTTCCCAGCGCACCGCGGTGTTTTTGGCCAGGATGGTGATGCCCCGCTCCCGCTCCAGCGGGTTGGAGTCCATCACCCGCTCTTCCACCTGCTGGTTGGCGCGGAACGCTCCCGCCTGCCGCAGCATCTGATCCACCAGGGTGGTCTTGCCGTGGTCGACGTGGGCGATGATGGCGAGGTTACGGATCAACTTTCCTGTGGCTCCACGGGTCTGGAACGGCTGAGGCCCGGGGACCGGGCCTCCGCGGCGCATATATAGACGACGCCTCCGGATGCCGCAAGAGAGCGCGAGCGCGCTAGTGACCGTGCCGGTGGTGGTGGTGATGGCTCGGGTGGACCTCGCCCCAGCGGGGCGCCACGGCCGACACCCGGGCGTCGTCGCAGCCTTCGCACCCATGCTCGACCTCGAGCTGGATCGTGACGTGGCCGATCCCCATCTGCGACATCTCGGTCCGGATGCCGTCCAGCACGCCCGGATGCGCCTCCAGGTCGGGGACCACCGCGTGGCCGCTCATCGCGACCATGCCGCTGGTGACGGTCCAGACGTGGAGGTCGTGCACCGCCGCGACGCCGGGCACCGCCAGCATCCGGCGCTGCACGTCCGCCATCGAGACGTGCCGGGGGACGGATTCCAGGAGGATATCGGTGCTGTCGCGCAGAAGGCGCCCCGCGCCGACCAGAATGAGGATCGAGAGAAGGATGGAGACGATGGGGTCGGCGAGGATCCAGCCGGTGACCGCGATGATCAGCGCGGCGGTGACCGCGCCCACCGATCCGAGCGCGTCCCCCAGCACGTGGAGGTACGCGCCTCGCACGTTGAGGCTTCCCTCACGATGGGAATGGAGTACCGCCAGGCTGGTGAGATTGACCAGCAGACCCGCGCTCGCCACCGCGAGGAACAACCCAGTGCGCACCGGCTGGGGCTCCTGGATCCGCTGGATCGCCTCCACCACCACCAGGGCCGCGATGCCGAAGAGCGCGGCGCCGTTCACCAGCGCGGCCAGGATCTCCCACCGGAGGTAGCCGTAGGTCTTGGTGTGGTCCGCGGGCCGCTGGGCGATCCAGGAGGAGAGCAGCGACAGCGCGAGCGCGCCGACGTCGGTGAGCATGTGTCCGGCATCGGCGAGCAGCGCGAGGGACCCCGACAGCCACCCGCCCACGGCCTCCACCACCATGAACGTGGCCGTGAGGGCGAGAACCCAGCGCAGGCGGCTCTGTTGCAGTGCGGTCGCCATGTCCGAATCCTAGCCTCGCCTCACCCGTACCGCCTCGGCGTGGCCATGGAGCCCCTCCGCCTCCGCCAGCGCCACGATGGCATCCGCGTCCGCCGCCAGCCGCTGGGCCGTGTAGCGGATCACGCTGGTCCGCTTCACGAAGTCGTACACGCCGAGGGGCGAGGCGTACCTGGCCGTGCCTCCGGTGGGGAGCACGTGACTTGGCCCCGCGAGATAGTCTCCCACCGGCTCCGGCGTGTGGTCGCCCAGAAAGATCGCGCCCGCGTGGCGAACGCCGCCCGCGATCCGCTCCGCCCCCTCGGCCAGGATCTCCAGGTGCTCGGGCGCCCGGCGATTGGCGACCTCGATGGCGTCCCGCATGTCCGTCACCACGATGACCGCGCCGTTCCGCTCCAGCGCGGCCCGGGCGATCGCCGCGCGTGGCGCCCTGGCCAGCGCGGCCTCCAGCGCGGCCGGCAGTACATCGGCGAGGCCCGCGTCGGTGGTGACGCACCAGCTGGTGGCATCCTCGTCGTGCTCCGCTTGGGCGATCATGTCGGCCGCGATCCGATCGGGCGACGCAGTGCCGTCGGCGATGATCAGGACCTCGGTCGGTCCGGCTATCATGTCGATCCCCACCTGTCCAACCACTTGGCGCTTGGCCTCCGCCACCCAGCGGTTGCCGGGTCCCACGATCTTGTCCACCCGCGGCACTGTCGCCGTGCCGAAGGCGAGGGCGGCCACCGCCTGAGCACCACCGATGCGGAAGATCCGGGTGACTCCCGAGAGGGCGCACGCGGCCAGGACCGCGTCGGTCACCCCGGCAGGCGGCACCACCGCCACGATCTCCTGCACTCCGGCGACCAGTGCCGGCACCGCGTTCATTACCACCGAGGAGGGATAGGACGCCTTCCCCCCGGGCACGTAGAGTCCCACCCGGTCGAGTGGTGTCACCTTCATTCCCACCATGCTGCCGTCAGGAGCCTCGAGCCGGAACCCCTCCTCCCTCTGATGCTGGTGATAGTCCCGCACCCGATCTACGGCCTGAGCCAGGGCCGCCCGAAGCGCGGGATCCACCCGGTCCAGCGCTCCCTGCCACCGGGCGGAGTCCAGCGCCCACTCCTCGGGCGCCAGGTCCACGCCGTCGAACCGCCGGGTATACTCGCGCACGGCGTCGTCGCCGCGCCGGAGCACGTCGTCGAGAATCCGGGCGACGGTCTCGCGGGTGGCCGCGTCGCTCCCCGCGCGCTGGGGGAGCAGCGGATCGAGCGCCGAGAACGGCGGCACGGTGAGCCGGCGAATCAACCCGCTCACTCGCGGTAAGACCGCATCGGCATTACGCTTGAAGCGTATGGAACCGGCAGAGTCACCCTCGATTCTTCTGGGCCTTGGCGCGGTGGTGGTGCTCGTGCTGGCCAACGCCTTTTTCGTGGCGGCGGAGTTCGCCCTGGTCGGCGCGCGCAAGACTCGCCTCGATGAGCTGGCCAAGGCCGGGGACCGCAAAGCTAGGTTGGCCCGTCGTGCCGTACAATCGCTCGACCGCTACATCTCGGCCACCCAGCTCGGCATCACCCTCGCCTCCCTCGGCCTCGGCTGGATCGGCGAGCCGGCGCTCGCGCGCCTGATCGATGGCGGCTTCGCCTGGCTGCCGGACCTGGCCGCAACCATCGCGACCCACGCGGTGGCGTCGGTCATCGCCTTCATCATCATCACGGTCCTCCACATCATCCTGGGCGAGCTGGTCCCGAAGGCCCTGGCCCTGCGCTACCCCGAGGAGATCAGCGGCTGGGTCTCGGCTCCCCTGATCGGCTTCGCGTGGGTGATGTCGCTCCCGATCGCGGTGCTCAACGGGACGGCGAACCGGCTGCTCCGGCTGATGGGCATCAATCCGCCGGGAGAGACCGAACGGCTCCACTCCCCGGAGGAGATCCGGATGCTGGTGGAGCAAAGCACCGAGGGCGGCAGCCTCCTCAAGCAGGACGCGCGGCTCCTCGAAGGCGTGTTCGAGTTCAGCGAGAAGACCGCCCAGGAGGTGATGACCCCGCGCACCCAGATGGTCGCGCTGGAGGCCGACCTCCCCGCGGAGCGCGCGGCCGACGCGGTCGCCGAAGCCGGGCGCTCGCGCTACCCGGTCTACACCGACTCCCTGGACGAGATCGTCGGGGTAGTGCACGCGAAGGACATCCTGGCCGCGTTGCGGTCGCGGCCGGGAAGCACGGTTCGGCAGATCATGCGTCCGCCGCTGTTCGTACCCGGGACCCGCGAGGTGGAGGACGTCCTCGCCGACATGAAGCGACTCAAGACTCACCTGGCGGTGGTCCTGGACGAGTACGGCGGCACCGCGGGGCTGGTGACCATGGAGGACCTGCTCGAGGAGATCGTCGGCCCCATCTACGACGAGTACGATCCCCAGGAGGCCCGCTCCCGGGCGGGTGAGGCCCCGCTGCTCGACGGGGCCATGCCCATCTCCGAGTTCAATTCCGAGTACGGGGAGAGCCTCGACGACACGGACTACACCACCATCGGGGGCTACGTGTTCGGCCAGCTCGGACGCCTGCCCCGTCCGGGTGACCGGGTGAAGGCCGGAAAGCATGCCCTCGAGGTGGTTGAGATGGAGGGGCGACGGGTGAAATCGCTCCGCCTGCATCCCGCCGAGCCCGACACCAAGCTCGAAGCCGAGTCCCCGGTCGCCGGCCGGGAGAGCCGAGCCTCCTGAGGAGCATGTCGGTGAGCACCCGGGAACACCCCCGGGCAGAGCTGAGCGCTGCCCTGCTCGATCTCGGCTATCGTCTGGCCGGCGTCAGCACGCCACAGGAAGCGGCGCGCATCATTGCGGCCGTCGCGCAGGACGTGCTCGGCTGGGATGCGTACAGCCTCGACCTCTACGTGGCGGACAGCGACACGGTACGGGCGGTCGTGAGCATGGACCGCGTGGGCGACGGCGAGCCGGTGGACGTGCCGCACGCCTACCCCTCGGGCCCGGCCGGCGCGATGACTCGGAAGGTGGTGGCCGAGGGCGCCCAGCTGATTCTGCGCGAGACGCCCGCGGCCGGCGTCGAGGGCCTCACGCCCTTCGGCGAAGTCAACCGCCCGTCGGCATCGCTCATGTTCGTCCCCGTGCGTCACGGGCATCGGGTCGCCGGCATTCTCTCGATCCAGAGCTACACGCCCCACGCGTACGACAGCGGCGACCTCGCCATGCTGCAGACCCTGGCGGATCACTGCGGCAGCGCGATCGAGCGGCTCCGCATCGAGGGGGCGCTCCGGGAGAGCCGGGAGCAACTCCAGCGGGCGGAGAGTGTCGCGCTGGTCATGACCGCGCACGTCGCGCTGGACGGTCGCTGGCTCAAGGTGCCCCCGAAGCTCGCCGAGCTGCTGGGCTACAGCGAGACGGAGCTCCGGAGCCGGACCGTCCAGGAGGTGACCCACCCCGAGGACCTGGCGCCGATCGGCCACGAGCTGCGGAAGCTGGTGAGCGGCGAGGTCCGCTCGTCCGACTACACGGTGCGGCTGCTCCGGGGCGACGGCGGCACGCTCTGGATCACGGCGAACGCCTCGCCGGTGCAGAACGCATCCGGCACTCCGCTGTACTTCCTGGTCTACATCCGCGACGTGACCGAGCGGAAGACCCTCGAGGAGCAGCTGCGTCAGGCGCAGAAGATGGAGGCGGTAGGCCGGCTCGCGGGCGGCGTGGCGCACGACTTCAACAACCTCCTCACCGCCATCATCGGCAACGCCGAGCTGCTGATGCGGGAGATCGAGCCGGAGGACCCGCGGCGACTCGACCTCCTGGAGATCAATCGGGCCGCGCACCGGGCCGCGACCCTGGTGCGCCAGCTGCTCGCGTTCAGCCGGAAGCAGGTGCTCCAGCCCCGGGTGGTGGACCTGAACGGCGTGGTGACCGACGTGAGCACGATGCTGCGGCGGCTCATCGGCGAGCACGTGCACTTGCGGCTGGAGTTGCAGCCCGACCTGGGGAAGGTCCTGGCGGATCCTGGCCAGCTGGAGCAGGTGATCACCAACCTGGCGGTGAACGGCCGGGACGCGATGCCCTCGGGCGGCACGCTCACTATCCACACCGCCAACCTGGATGCGGCCGACGTGCCGGGACAAAGTCCCGAGTCCACCCCCCTGATGGGCCCGCTGGTCGAAGTCAGCGTGCGCGACGACGGGGTGGGGATGGACGAGCGCACCCTGGCCCGCCTCTTCGAGCCCTTCTTCACGACCAAGGAGCTGGGCCGCGGCACTGGGCTCGGCCTGGCCACGGTGTACGGGATCGTCCGGCAGAGCGGCGGACACATCAGGGTCAACAGCCGGCTGCACCACGGGAGCACCTTCACAGTGTATCTCCCCAGAGTGGAAGGACCGGGCGAGCGCTTCGAGGAGCTGCCCGGGTGGATCGATCAGCCGCAGGCGGCGGGCACCGTGCTGGTGGTGGAGGACGAGCTGGCGGTCCGACGCCTGGCGAGTCGGGTGCTGCGGGCCCGGGGATATCGGGTGCTGGAGGCGAGCGACGGGGGCGATGCCCTGCGGCTGGTGGACCGGGATGGAGGACCGCTCGATCTCGTTCTCACCGACATCATCATGCCCGGCCTCAGCGGTCCCGCGCTGGTGGAGCGGCTTCTCCCCGGTGCGCCGGACCTGAAGGTGCTGTACATCACGGGATACTCGGAGGAGGCGATCCGGCAGCACGGCCTGCTGCCGGCGGGGGGCGCGCTCCTCGAGAAGCCGTTCACCGCGCACCAGTTGGCCGAGCGGGTCCACGCCGCCCTCGCCAGTACGGAGACCTAGATGCTCAACCTTCCGGCAGCCACGCCCCCGGGAGCGCTCGATCTCACGGGGGATGCCGCCAAGCGCCGCCGCACGCTCCAGCGCGCGGCCGTCTCGGTGCTGGAGCGGGCCGGCTACGAGGAGCTGCTGCCGCCGACCTTCGAGTACGAGGACACCTTCCTCCGGGCCGGAGGCGCCGGCGTCGCCGAGCGGCTGCTGCGCTTCCCCGATCGCGACGGCCGGGTTCTAGCCCTTCGCTACGATTTCACCTCCAGCGTGGCCCGCATCGCGGCGACGACGTTCGCCGGCGCCCGGCTGCCGCTGCGGCTCAGCTACTCGGGACGGGTCTACCGGCAGGAGCCCGAGCGCGGCGGGCGCCCGCGGGAGACGCTGCAGGTCGGCGCGGAGCTGCTGGGCGACGGCTCCCTCGAGTCGGACGTGGAGGTGGTGCGGCTCACCATCGAGCTCATTCGCTCGGCCGGGCTGGAGGACTTCCAGGTGAACCTCGGCCACGTCGGCGTGCTCGCGCCGGGGCTCGCCGCGCTGGAGGAGCCGGTACGCGCGCAGGTGCGTCGGTGGATCGACCGGAAGGACCGCGGCGGGTTGACGCGCGCGCTGGCCGACCGCACGGGCGACGCGGCGAGCCTGCTCCACCTGCCGTTCGTCATCGGCCGGCGCGACGCGCTGGAGGCGGCGCTCGGCACTACACCGGTGACGGCGGTGGAAGGCTTGCGGCACCTGCTGGCCCTCGACGACGCGCTCGGGCCCGGCGAGCGGAGCCACGTAGTGTACGATCTGGGCGAGGTGCGGGGACTCGACTACTACACCGGCGTGCACTTCGAGGTGTTCGTCTCGGGCACCGGCCGGGCGGCGGGCGCCGGGGGCCGCTACGACGAGCTGATGGGCCGCTTCGGGCGACCGATGCCGGCTGTGGGCGTCTCGATCGATCTCGATGCCATCGCCGAGGTACCCCTGTGAGCCGACTCCGGGTGGCTCTCGCCAAGGGGCGGCTGTTCGAGCCATCGGTGGCGCGCTTCCGGGCGGCGGGCATCGAGCCGGCGGAGGATGCCGGCCGGCGGCTGCTCATCCCGTCGAGCGATCCGGGGATCGAGTTCCTCGTCGTGAAGCCCGCCGACGTCCCGGTCTATGTGGAGTCCGGCGCTGCCGACCTCGGCATCACCGGCACCGATGTGCTGCGCGAGACCGGGGCCGACGTGCTCGAGCCGCTGGAGCTGGGCTTCGGCTACTGCCGGCTGGTGGTCGCCTCACCGGCCCAGGGGCTCTACCCGCAGCTGGAGGGTGGGATCACGCCTCGCGTCGCCACCAAGTACCCGAGGCTTGCGCAGGCCCACTTCGCGGCCGCCGGCCGGCCGGTGGACATCATCCAGGTGAACGGCTCGGTCGAGGTGGCCCCGCTGCTTCGGCTCTCGCACTGGATCGTCGATCTCGTGGACACGGGAAACACGCTCCGCGCGAACGGGCTGGTGGAACGGGAGACGATCCTCGAATGCGGGGCGGTGCTGGTGGCGAACCGGGCGAGCCAAAAGCTCAAGCTGGAGGCGTATCTCGGGGTGATGGAGCGGCTGGAGGCGGTTAGGCGGTAAGCTGTCATCCCGAGCGAAGCGAGGGATCTCCTCCGCGGTCATCGAAGACCGGGCGAGAAGATCCCTCCGTCGCGTCGCTCCCTCGGGCTGACAGGTTACTTCCTCCGCTGAGCCAGCTCCACCGCCAGCTCGATCGCCCTCCGCATGCTCGAGGCATCCGCGATCCCCTGCCCCGCGATGTCGAACGCCGTCCCGTGATCGGGAGAGGTCCGCGGAAACGGCAGCCCGAGGGTCACGTTCACCGCCCGCCCGAACGCGGCCACCTTGATCGCCGTCATCCCCACGTCGTGATAGGGCGCCAGCACCGCGTCGAACTCGCCTCGCATGGCGCGCACGAACACCGTATCCGCTGGCAGCGGGCCGGTGGCGCCGAGGGCTTCGGCGGCTGGCCGCAGAACCCGGGACTCCTCATCCCCGAACAGCCCCGATTCACCGGCGTGCGGGTTGACCGCGCAGAGGGCGAGCCTGGGGCGATCGATGCCCCACCACTCGCGGAGGCCGCGCTCGGTGATGCGACCGGTTCGGATCACCCGGTCCTGCGTGAGCAGCGCGGGCACGTCGCGGAACGGCACGTGGGTCGTCACCAGCACCACGCGGAGCTCCTCCGCGGCGAGCATCATCGCCACGTCCACATCGCCGGCGAGATGCGCGAGCCATTCAGTGTGCCCGGGATAGGGGAAGCCGGCCAGGTGGAGGGCGTGCTTCTGCGCGGGCGCGGTGACGACGGCATCGACCTCGCCCGCGAGGGCGAGCCGGACCGCCGTCTCGACGGCATGCCCGGTCAGCCGCCCCGCGCGGATGGCGCGGCTCCTGTCATCCGGCGCCTCGCCGCTGCCCTGCCCCCAGGTCCCGACCGGCACGCGTCGGGAAGCCGGCAGGGAGCCGATCTGATCCTCCGCTCCGACGAGCGTCACCTCGGCGTTCAGGTTCGACTCGAGCGACCGGGCCGTGATCTCCGGCCCGATGCCTCGGGGATCGCCCAGGGTGATGGCGATGCGGGGTAGTGACCCCGCCGCCCCGCCACTCAGATGCGCAGCTCCACGTAGGTCGACTTCCGCAACTGATCGATGTAGTGCCGGATCGCCAGCTCCTGGCCCAACTGCTGGCGGATGCGATCCTTCACGTCCTCGAATCGGATGTCGCCCTGCGAGCGCCGATTGGTCACTTTGAGCACGATGTACTGATCGCGGTCGCCGGGGCCCTTGACCGTGAACACCGGCACGACCGCGCCCGAGTCCGCCTTGGCGATGGGGCCGGCGTACGCCTCCGGCAGCTTGTCCATCGGCACGTTCTCGGCCTCACGCTCGCCGCCGGCGGGGTCGTGGTAGAGCCGCTGGAGTGAGTCGATGGGGGCACCGCGGGCCACCAGATCGTGGAGCCGGTTCGCGAGCGCGTGCGCCTTCTTCACGTTCGCCGAGTCGATCTCGGGAATCAGGAGAATGTGGCGCGCCTGCACCTCGGCGGGCTGGGTCCGCTCCACCTGGATGATGTGGAAGCCGAACGGCGATTCGACCGGGTCCGAGATCATGCCGGGCCTGAGCGTGAACGCCGCCCGCTCGAACTCGGGGACCATCACACCGCGACGGAACCAGTTCAGCGAGCCGCCCTGGTCCTTGGAGCCGGGGTCCTGGGAGAACCGCCGCGCCGCGGTGGCGAAGTCCGCGCCCCGCCGGAGCTCGAGCACGATCGAGTCGGCGTGCGCCCGGGTCCTGGCCTTCGCCGCTGGGCTCGGTTTGGGGCTGATCACGATCTGCTGGAATGACAGCGTCGCGGGGCGGCTGCCCAGACTGCCCTTGTTCGCCTCGAAGTACTTCCGCATCTCCTGCTCAGTGGGCGCGACCGACTTGAGCTTGCCGGCGCCCTTGAGCCCGTCGATCAGCCGGTTCTGGAGCGCGGCGCGCCGCTGCTGATCGGTGAGAAAGCGGCGGTACTCCTCCGGCGTCTGGAAGCCGGCCTTCTTCAGCTCGTTCTTGTAGTCCAGCTCGGACGTGAAGTTGTCCCGCACCTGCCGGATCTGCTGCTCGACGCCGTCGGCGATCTCCTGGTCGGTCACATGGATCGTCGTGTCGCGCATCGCCTGCTGCACCAGCAGCTCCTCGTCAACGATGGACGACACCACCTCGCGGCGCAACGCGTCGAGGTGCTTGGGATCGTCCGGCAGCTTCA